>JAUVDE010000059.1 GCA_030595485.1 Draconibacterium sp. | reverse complement strand
TAATATAAACGCATTGCTTTTTCATCGATATTTTCCATGGTAATTTTGCACTTTTTGCGGAAAGGCATTTGCCAGTAGCAGTTAAAAGCACTTCCGGGATTTACACAAACGGCCAATGAATTCAGGTGGGCATATTCTCCCCAGCCCATTCCGAAGAAATCGCCAACCGGACATTCAATGGAAGCTTCTTTTTCACCATCCCAATAAACTCTTAGAATAGAATTTCGCCAGGTTCCGGTGGGTGTCATCCAAATATGCTGAATACAACCCGACTCGTCTATTTCTGCCAAAGTAAAAGTTTGTCCGGCTTCAATATTTATAAATGGATTTACTTTCCATCCCTGTCCTAAATCACGCGCAGCATGAGCAGCAGTTCCTTCTTCCAAAGTTGCCATTCCCCCTTTCCCTTTTTCACCGGTAAAGTTTTCAGGACTAATGGAGCGTGTTTTGGCATCGGACAAACGATAAAGATTGCCCATGTCGGTATTTAAACCATTATAGTTCTGGGCACTTGTCCAGTAAACTGAACTAATTAAAGATAGTAGTAAGATTAGCCTCTTCATTGTTATAAAATCTAGTTAAAATATTATTACTTAAACGTTTTAGCAATTGGTTGAAAAATTATTGTGAATCGCGAACAATTAGCTTTCCTTTCAAAAGTATCCTTTGAACTTTACTTGATTCTTTTCCTTCAATTTTATTGGCAAGAATCGAAACTGCCTTCATACAAATTTCTTCCATGGGTTGTTCAAAACAAGTAATTGTTGGATTTGATATTTGAAATGCTTCAGGATTATCAAAACTTACCATTCCCAACTCTGAAGGTAAAAGCTTATCAATCTGGCGTAATAGTTTAAAGCTTTGAATGCCTAGGCTATTATTTGCAAAAAAGAGAGCATCGCAACCATTTTCTATAGCAGATTGCAGTGCTTGTTGTAAGGATGACTGCACATTACCAAATTCAATCTCATAAATTATAGGTATACAGTTATCCGGTAAAGACTCCACATAACCTCTAATTCTTTCGTTATTATTCGACAAGTTTAAATTATAAACCAACGCAGCGACTTTCTTGTACCCTTCCTTAATCAGCACATTATTTAATTTTATGCTTCCATCATAATTATCAGTACAAACCACATCTTCTTCAATACCTATGCATTCCCTATCGATAAAAATAGTTGGCACATGCTCATTCAAATTTTTCAAACACTTTTCACTATTTTCTACAGGAACCACAATCACGGCGTCGACCTGTCGCGACTGAAAAACATTTAGAATTGAATTTAATTTGCCTGCATCCTCGTCAGAACTACCAAACATTACCTGATAACCTAACTTTGAAGCCTCATTTTCTATGTGTCTGGCCATTTTCCCAAAATAGGGGTTAGCAATATCAGCCACTGCCAAACCAATTATTCCCGACTTACCAGTTCTTAAACCACGAGCCATAACATTTACTCTATAGCCCATTTCTTCCGCTTTGGCAATTACCTTTTTGGTCATTTCGTCACCAATACGATTTTCCTTTGCTTTACCAGATAAAACAAGAGAAATAAGAGCTACAGAAACATTAAGTTCTTTGGCAATATCGCCCAAAGTAGTTCGTTTTTTAGCCATAAATATAGGATTAAATCGATACAAATATACAGATTAAAATATGATGCTAAAACGTTTAAGCAATTATTTGTATTTTATTTTAGAAGTATAGTTATAGTATGAAAATGAAAAAATTATCACTCTATGTGTGAATCCAGAAGAACTGGGTTGGCGTATTTGACAACACTGCAAGGTTCCATTATTAACAATTCGTGCACGGTTGTACCGATTATATTTTCGCAATCCATACGAAAAAGAAATCGTAGGTTTAAAAGATGGCTACTAACTAACAGTTAATTTTTTACGATAAGCAAAAGGAGACATTCCTATCCACTTTGAAAAAGTAGATGAAAAATGCTGTGATGAATAGAAACCGCAATCTAAGGCAATATCAGTAAGTTTTTTACTGCTACTTTGCAACATATCCTTTGCTTTTTCAAGCCGAAGGAAAATTAAATAATTAGCGGGTGTATACCCCGTGCTCTCTTTAACCAATCTTGTTAAGGTAGTTATCCCAATATTTTCAATAGAAGCCATTTCTTCCAAAGTCCATTTTTTCGAAATATCAGACTTTAACATTTTATCAAATTCAATAAACCAATTTTGATTTTTTAAGTGTCGATTCTCCCTATTCTGAATGTGCCTAACCACCGCTATCAAAAGTTCCTCAGCTAAATTTGCAACACGCTGCCGAAAACCAAATTTTTGCTCTTCAATTTCAGTTCTTAATTCAGTAAATAACGATTTTAAAGCATAAGCTTTTGTGAGTTTATGATTTTCGTTTGCTGAAAAAATACGACCAATTAAATCATTATCATCCTTTGTTAAACGCGACCAGTTGCCAGCTTTAAACTTTCCGGTTTCATTAAAAAATTTAGGTTTTAATACTACCCAGTAAATTTCACCTAAATCAACAACTTCGCGCGGGCTACCATGCTTTTGCCACGGACAAGTTATAAATCCATCTCCCGGTAAAAGAATATAGCTTTTGTCGCCTACTACCCATTCGTAACGACCTTTAGTAACAAAACAAATTTCAATCCCCTCGTTAAAATGTAAACTCAGTGGTTTCTGCCGAATATCTTTGTATTCCTCGAAACCAAAATCGTTGATAAACTCAAACGCCTCAATGGGTTTTGAAGTAGAGGCCGCCAGATGATTTTTTGAATAGAAAAAATGCATTTTTATAATATCTTTCAATGCGAATATATAGTATCTTTTTATTTTGTAAAAACATTACTTTGTGTTAGACAATCATAAATTATGCAAGAACTAATCAAATACCGAAATATTTTTGAAACTGAACTCCATGAAAACATACTGGATTTCTGGATAAAATTTGGAATAGAACAAAATGGTGATGGTTTTTACGGAGCTACCGATTTAATAGGAAATCCGGTTATTGAAGCACCAAAATCGTGTGTACTAAATGCGCGCATTTTATGGACTTTTGCCGAAGCCGCTAAAAATTTTCAGAATAAAAAATACGCTGAAGTAGCCGATCGTGCTTACCATGTTCTTCAAAAATATTTCGAGGATAAAGAATTTGGTGGATATTTTATGAGTATCGATTCGAATAACCATCCATTAGATACTGTAAAACACACCTATGCACAGGCTTTTGTTTTATATGCACTTAGCAAATATTACGAGTATAAACCATCGGCTGAATTAGCCGAGAAATTGAATACATATTTTGTTTTTTTAGAAGAAAAAACCAAAGACACAAACAATCAAGGATATTTTGAAGCCTTTACGCGTGAGTGGGAATTGTATTCAGAAAACCGTATGGCCGACAATAACGAGCCTCGTTCGATGAATACACATTTACACATTATGGAAGCCTATGCAGCTTTCTACAAAGTATCGAATAACAAGCTTGCAGGCAAACGCTTAAAAGAATTATTAGAGCTGTTTGTTCAAAAAATCATTCGCCCATCTGGTCATCTCGGAATTTTCTTCGATGAGCAGTTTTTTGAAACCGAAGCATCAAAAGCAATTTGCTCTTTCGGGCACGATATTGAAGCCTCGTGGTTACTATGGGAGGCTGCAGAAATTTTGGGTGACGATAAAATCATTAAAAAAATGAAACCGCTATCCATAAAAATGCTAGATGCGGTTGATCGTGTTGGTGTTGACAAAGACGGAGGTTTATTTTTGGAATCAACTCGTTTTGGTAGTCATGTGAGAACCAATAAACACTGGTGGCCACAAGCCGAAACATTGGTGGCATTTATGAATGGTTTTGAACTTTCTTCGAAGCAGGAATACTGGGAGAAATTGAAGCAATCGTGGAGTTTTATTGACCAATATGTAATCGACCATAAAAATGGGGAATGGTTTACCAAAGTTAACCGCTTGGGAGTTCCTTACCTGATTGAACCAAAGGACGACCCATCTCCTTATTATAGAAACGACTGGAAAATTGACCCCTGGAAATGCCCCTATCATAACGGACGTGCCATGATGGAATTGATAAAAAGAATTGATAAATTGACAGAATAATTCTAAGATAACCATTAAATTTCAGACAGGGTATGCCCTGTCTCTACCGTAAAAACAGTGTATTTGAAAGGCAGCACTAACTTTTTTCAAAAGTAAAGACAAAGCATGCCTTGTCTCCATAAAATAAACTAATAATGAAACTAAAACTACAAATAATCGCTGTTTTCCTCATTTTTGCAGGAGCAACAAGTTACGCGCAAACAAGAGAGCTTTTTGATTTAGCCGTAAAATCCAAAGACTGGTTCGAAGGATTTCAAAAGAATCTTGGTAAAAACGAATTTGAATACCACAGTTTCAGAAACGATGTTAGCAAATCGTTGATTACCCGTTGTAAGAATGGGAAAATGGCCATTGAGTGGGAAACAGAAACTATTCCTTACAATTTTCCAGAAAGTAAAGCTGGCTTTTTATGGATTGCTTCGCTCGACCTTACTTCCGAAAATTTAATTTTTGATGTATTTGTAAATGGCGAAAAACGTTTTGAATTACCCGCACCAAACCAAAAAAATTGGAAAATAAAAACCAATGGAGGGGAACTGTCCTACATGGCAATGGAATCTGACCAACATGGTGATGTTACTGGTTACATGATGATGGAAATCCCTCAGAAATGGATGAATAAAGGGAAAGCGCAAAACATTAAAATAGTGGGTCGTGCAAACGGTAGCAATGCATGGTTGATTGTTTTTCAAGCCAATGATGCCTTGAAGTTTTTGCAAAATTCAATGGAGCAAGATGTTTGGATGGAGTTAAGCTTTGAAAAGTCAGGCAACAAACTCAAGGGAAAAATTAAAGCTCCATTTCATTTGGCAGACAAAACTGTTAATTATAAATCAGGAAATAAAGCAGACAAGATCCTGCTGCAACTTAAGGGCGATTATGCAGAAGGAAACTTCACGCTTCCTGCTTCAGCACTAAATAAAGCATTTGAGCTAAATGACCCGAAAGGCGAGGTTTTTATTGTGAATGTTTTGGGCGAAGCTTTTAAATCGACCAAACTTTTAACTAAAACAATTTTAATAAACGAATCAACGGTTGATAACGCTATTATTTCGATAAAAGCAAAGCGAAACTACAAACCCAAAACCGTTAGTAGCATGCTTGCCCTATCGGAATCGTACCTTGCCAAAGGAAAAATATTTTTAATGAACTCCAGCCATCAAGACATTGCATGGATGGACTCGCCTGAAAAATGTGTGGTTGAACGCGACACTATGCTCCTTACTCCACTTTTCGAGCTGGCGCAAAAGGATCCAAAATACCGATTCGATGTGGAAGATGCGCTAATGATTAAAGAGTTTATCGAGCGTCATCCTGACAAAAAAGAGCTTGTAAAACAATTATTAAACAATGGACGAATTTCGTGTGGAGCAACTTACACGCAACCCTACGAAGAAATGCATTCGGGCGAAGCGCTGGCACGCCAGTTTTACTTTGGTGCCAAATGGTTACGCGACGAATTCGACTACAATGCCAACGTGTACTGGAATGAAGATGTACCCGGGCGCACTTTGCAAATGATGCAATTAATGCGCAAAGCCGGCACCAAATACATGATGATTAGCCGCCACGAACGTGGGTTGTTCGATTGGTACAGTCCCGATGGTTCGTACATTACAAGCTTTACACCTGGCCATTACTCCAATGCATTTACACCGCTTCAAAAGAATTTCCACGAAGCCGCCCAATATTTGGCTTCAAGCTCGCTCGACTGGGAAAAATATTATACCACCGAAACGGATGCTCCGGTAATTCCGCTTTTATCGGATTGGGACATGAGTCCGGCAATAGATTACAGCCATTTAATCAGCCAGTGGGAAGATATTGACCAACTTCAAAATGTGGCAGGTGAATATGTAGCAGCAAAACTACCAGAATTTGAAATTGCATCGACACCTGAATTTTTCGATGCACTAGTTGCCGCCAATCCGAACTTACCCAAGATTAAAGGAGAACGTCCTGCGGTATGGCTGTACATTCATGGTCCATCGCACCAAAAGGCTTTGAAAGCAAAACGTGCTTCAGACATTCTTTTAACACAAGCCGAAAAATTTGCCACTGCAAATGCATTAGTCGATGGTTCGTTTATCAATTATCCGAAAACTAAACTCGATGCTGCCTGGGAAGCCAACATTTATCCCGACCACGGTTGGGGAGGAAAACACGGCGATATTACCGACGCTTTATTTCAGGCAAAATATGAATTTGCTAAAACTGAAGCAGAAAATATTTTGGATAAAAACCTAGCTGAATTAAGTGCAAAAATTAAAACAGATACTAAAAAAGGTCGTCCGCTGGTCGTTTTTAATAGTTTAAACTGGACTTGTAATAATCCGATTTCTATCGAGGTTTCATTTAATGAATCAGAAGCCAATTCATTTATACTAACGGATGAATTGGGAAAGGAAACAAACATTCAACTTAAAGACACTAAACAATATGCCGATGGTTCTCTTCGTTCGGCTCAGTTAAACTTTGTTGCTGAAAACGTTCCATCAATTGGCTATAAAACGTATTACCTACAAACTTCTAAAAAGGAAGTAGAAGTAAAAGAAGAGGAATTCGAAAATGAAGTTGAAAACCAATTCTACAAGTTAAAATTTGTGGATGGTGGCCTAGCTTCGATTTTCGACAAACAACTACAAAAAGAACTGGTTGACGCGAGTAAATTTGTGGCTGGCGAGATTTTCACCATGCGCTCGGAAGGAAATGGAGCCGGTGAGTTTGATGCCATTCAACAACCCGACATGGAAGGGTTCGATAAAACAGGAAACTACAAAACAGCATGGGAAGTTGAAGAAACAGGAGCAGTTTTTACTACCTACAAATACCGACAGTTACTACGAAATGCAGTAGTTGAACAACGTATAAAATTATATCATACTGAGAAAAAGATTGACTTTGAAACTGCCCTGTTAAACTGGGAAGGTGAATTATACCGCGAATTCCGCATGGCTCTTCCTTTAAATATGACAGATGGACAAGTGGCTTATGAAGTTCCGTTTGGAGTTGTAGCAGTTGGTAAAGACGAAATGGAAGGTGCTGCCGGAGAACGTTACACAATGCCGTGCAAAGATTTCCGACCTCGTGGAATTGAAAACTGGATAAGTTCGAGCAATAATGATTTTGGAGTTACTATGAGTTCATCTGTTGTGGCAGCAGATTGGATTGACCCAACTGACAATCCAATGGATAATCAGATGTTGCAGCCTATTTTAATTGCATCGCGCAAAAGCTGCCATTGGGAAGGAAATGAATACCTGCAAACTGGAAACCACTATTTTAAATTCTCCATTACTTCGCATAAACCAGGTTGGGAAAATGGTGCTGAATTTGGGCGTACTGCAAATGAAAACTTACATGCAGTTTGGGCCGATAATTCATTCGCAAATGCAGCTCTGCCCGAGTCGCAAAGTTTCTTTTCTATCGACCGAAAAAATGTTTTGGTTTCAACTGTAAAAAAGGCAGAAGACAGTGATGCTATTATTATTCGGATAACAGACTTGGAAGGAAAAGATAAAACGGTAAACATTAGTGCTTTTAAAGACTTTAAACAAGCCAAACTCACCAATTTAATTGAAGATGAAATTCGACCCTTAAAAGTTACAAACGAGGGTGTAGTATACAAATTGGGGCAACATGCTATTGAAACGATAAAACTAAAAAACTATTAATATGAAAATTATCTTTAAATCTGTTTTTCTCTTACTAATACTTTTGGGTTCATTGAATTGCAAACAGCAAGCAAAAGAAACACGCCAAAGTATTGCTATTATTCCTCAAGTGGCTGAAATAAACCAAACAGAGGGTGTTTTTCAAATCAACTCAAAAACAAAAATATCTTGTACCAAGGAATTAAAAGCCAAAGCAGAACAATTAGCCGCACTTTTAAGGCCTGCTACAGCTTACAGCTTTCCAATAAGCGAAACAAACCATAAAAGAAATGTAATATCTTTAGTATTAGATAATAATTTAAATTCTTTACAAGAAGAGGCTTATACGCTTGAGGTTCTGCCACATCGAATAAATATAAAGGCAGCTTCCATCTCCGGAATTTTATATGGAATACAATCGTTACGACAACTTTTACCTGCAGCAATTGAGCGCAAAGAAATATGCAAAACGAATGAGCTATGGGAAATTCCATGCGTATCAATAACCGATAGTCCACGGTTTAAATGGCGTGGCTTAATGCTTGATTGCAGCCGGACATTCTGGAGTGTGGAGTATGTAAAGAGAACCATACGGTTAATGTCGCTTTATAAAATGAACATGCTGCACCTGCACTTAACCGACGACCAGGGCTGGAGAATTGAAATAGAAAAATATCCGGAACTAACCCAAAAAGGTGCCCAGTTCCCTGAGAAATGGAATGAACCAAAAGCAAGAGAGGGATTTTATTCCAAAAACGATATTCGCGAAATAGTTGACTATGCCACCCAGCACAATGTTACCATTGTTCCGGAAATTGAAATGCCCGGGCATACGCTGGCAGTATTGGCTTGTTACCCCGAGCTATCTTGTACGGGCGGTCCTTTCGAAATCCATCCTTTTTTTAAAGGCCCTAATGTTCATGAAGATATTTTTTGTGTCGGGAATGAAAAAACATTTGACTTTATTGAAAACGTACTAAGCGAAGTATTCGAAATGTTCCCTTCGGAATATATACATATTGGCGGTGATGAAGCGCCAAAAGCACGATGGGAAGCGTGCCAAAAATGTCAGGCAAGATTAAAAGAAGATGGATTAAAAGATGAACATGAATTACAGAGTTGGTTCATTAAAAGAATAGAAAAATTTGTATCAGCCAATGGAAAAAAACTAATTGGCTGGGATGAGATTATGGAAGGAGGATTAAGCTCCACTGCTAACGTAATGTATTGGAGAGGGTGGTTGAAAGATGTACCCGAGAAAGTAATTTCAGAAGGCAATAATATTATCATGAGTCCTACTTCACATTGCTATTTCGATTATAAATATGAGAATATTTCAACGATGAAAGCCTATCGGTTTAATCCTGTTCCGGATAATATTACCAAAGAACAATCAAAAAACATTTTAGGGCTGCAAGCCAATTTCTGGTCGCATATAGATAGAAGCGAAGCTGGTGTGGACAAGCAGTTATTCCCAAGAATTTTATCCATTGCTGAGCTGGGCTGGAGCCCCGAGAATAGTAAAGATAGTACCTTGTTCAAAGAAAAAGTTTTTATTCATTTAGATCGACTTAAAGAACTGAATGTTAACTACTACCCTGATTCAACAATTATTAAAAATTAAACATAAATAAAATCAATGCCAAAAAACTTATATCTCTATACAATTGTAGCCGCTCTTGGTGGTTTTCTTTTCGGATTCGATACTGCAGTAATTAACGGTGCACTCCCCTTTTTTCGCGAACATTTCGAACTCGACAAAGTTATGGAAGGCTGGGCAATGAGCTCGGCTATATTCGGATGTATTGTTGGTGCTATTGGAGTTGGACGACTTGGTGATAAATATGGTAGAAGATACATGCTTAAAATTACTGCTTTGCTTTTTCTAATTTCTGCCCTTGGAACCGGAATGTCAAGCAATATTACAATGTTTATTGTTTTCCGAATTATTGGAGGCTTAGCAGTAGGTGGTGCCTCTGTTTTGTCACCCATGTATATTTCAGAAATTGCACCTCCTAAATACAGGGGGCGTTTCACCATTCTGTTTCAATTATCATTGGTAGTGGGTATTCTTATTGCATTTGCTACCGATTTGGCACTTATAAACACTGGCATAAATAACTGGCGCTGGATGTTTATATCAGAAGCTGTACCTGCGCTGTTATTTTTCTCATTATTATTTTTTGTGGGAAGAAGCCCACGTTGGCTGGTGAAAAAAGGATTAAACGAAGAAGCACTTCTTGTTATAAATCAGACCAATGCCGGAAATAACAACTCGCATTTGTTAGAAGACATTCAAAACTCAATTGATAACGACGTAGTTGAACACATAAAATACCTGTTTAAAAAACCATTTTTGCGTCTGGTAATTATTGGTGTTTTAATTGGAATGTTTAATCAATTTACCGGAATAGCAATTGTAATGATTTACTCCAGCGATATTTTTCGGGCTGCAGGTTTTGGCACTGAATCGGCAATTTTACAGACTGTAATTGTAGGTTTTACCAACCTCAGTTTTACAATTCTTGCCATGGCGTTTATCGATAGAATTGGCAGAAAATTAATGCTATTAATTGGCTCGGTAGGAATGACCATTTTCCTTGGAGTATTTTCCTACATTTTCATGAATGATATTGGTGGATTTATGCCACTTATTTTTATGATTGCCTTTGTTGCATGTTTTGCATTTTCTCAAGGTGCAGTGGTTTGGGTTTTGTTTGCCGAAATGTTTCCAAACAATATTCGTTCGCGAGGTGTTGCTATCGGCTCATTTTCACACTGGGTATTTTATGCGATACTACTTTTCTTTTTTCCGGTTATTCAGAAATCGTTTCCCGACAACCGTGGAATAGGATACGTTTTTGCCGTTTTTGCACTGCTTACTTTTATTAGCTTCTTCTTTTTCAAAAAATATATTGTTGAAACAAAAGGAAAATCGTTGGAAGAACTTGAAAAAGAAACATTAAAATAAAAGTGAGCTTATGTCTAAATTAATACTAACTCAATTTGAAATCGATTTTTTTGAAAAGAATGGATATCTGGTTATAAACAATCTAATTAATAAAGAAACAATTGAGCAATACAAAACCGTTTACAACGATTTTATAAGTGGCAAAATTGATGTGGGTGCCAACCGTCGGGATCTCAAAGGAGAGGGAAAAACACAGGATTCGAAAGCTGAAAGCATCACCCAGATAATGGTTCCATCAAAGCACCATCCAGAGCTAAAAACCTCTGTTTATTATACTAAAATTAATAGCATTGCTCGTCAGTTGCTGGGCAACGACCTCGAAATTGATTTTGATATGCTAATCAACAAACCACCTTTCAGCAACTCAATTACACCTTGGCACCAAGACTGTGCTTATTGGATTGACATGCCCGATAAGCGCGCCATAAGTGCCTGGATGCCTCTGGACAAAGCAACACTCGACAACGGTTGTATGTGGTACGTTCCGGTATCGCACAAACTGGCAATGAGAAAACACGAGTCAACGGCAAAAAACGGAGCCTTGGTATGTGATGGAAATGAAGTTGAAGCCAAATATGTTGAATTGGAACCCGGATCGGTGGTTCTGCATCATGGAGCAACAGTGCATTACAGTCGTGGAAATACGAGTAACACTCAGCGAAGAGCAATGATTGTTAACCTTCGTCCACAAGCCATGATAAATTACGAACGCGAACGAGGATTTGACCATACCGGTGAAAACAAAGTTCGGAATAAAGGATAAAAATAATTTGATATGAATATATGTAAAGTTGTAAGTATAGGATTACTATTTCTTTTGTTTAGTTCATGTATTAATGTGAATAAAACAGATGAAAGTAATAAACCTAATGTTTTGTTGATTTGTATCGACGATTTGAGACCCGAATTGGCATGCTACGGAAATGATCTAATTATTTCACCAAACATCGACAAGCTTGCCAATGAAGGATGTCTTTTTAAACAGCATTATGTACAAAGTTCTATTTGTGGACCATCGAGGTCAACTTTAATGACCGGTAAAATTGAACAAGGATGGGATGTGTGGAGTGATTTCAGAGAAAAGGCGATTGAACCAAAGCAAGCCATTTCGCTACCTCACCTCTTCAAGCAAAATGGTTATACTACCGTTGGAATTGGAAAAATTACACATCAACCCGGAGGGGTTTTTGATGAAAACCAAATGGAACATGTAATTCCATATAGCTGGGATACTACTTACACAGCAGTTGGAAAATGGGAAACTCCATGGAGAGCTTTTTTTGCTTATGCCAATGGCGATGCCCATAATACTGCCATGCGAATTGGTGTTGATACACCACGACTTCCATATGAAAAGGGTGATGTTGAAGACGAAGGATATCCCGACGGATTAAATGCACTGGAAGCAATCAAACAGCTTAAAATCCTGAAAAAAGAAAAAAAACCATTTTTTCTGGCAGTAGGTTTTTATAAACCACATTTACCTTTTAATGCACCTAAAAAATACTGGGACTTATACGACCATGAAAAAATCCCCATGGCTACCAATAATTATCCACCTCAAAACAGCGATAAAAATTATTGCTTAAACGAAAGCCCCGAACTTACAACTCATTACCCATGGCCCGATGGCCCCGGAGTTGTAAACCCTGAAAGTGCAAAAAAACTAAAGCATGCCTATTATGCATGTGTCAGTTATATTGATGCTCAGGTTGGTAAAGTTCTTGATGAATTAAAACAACAGGGACTGGATAAAAACACCATTGTGGTGCTTTGGTCTGACCATGGCTGGCATTTAGGAGAACATGGGATTTGGGGGAAAATGACAAATTTTAATACAGCAAC
>JAUVDE010000349.1 GCA_030595485.1 Draconibacterium sp. | reverse complement strand
GTATAACTATATCATTTTCACAGGCATAGGTCCCGGAGGCGGAGCGCCCAAGTCCATTCCATGTATATCCTTTATACTTTCCTTAAACCAGATATCGAAACTATTCTCTGATTTGGCAACATTTGGCATAAAAGTATCGGCTCCCGGCCCTTCATGTATAACAGCAGCCATTGGTCCTGCAGGTGTTTCTGCCAACCACACTTCGTGGCGCGTTATTCCGTGTCTTTTATTCATATCATCAAAGGCCTCTTTCTTCTCTCCCACTATCTCTTTGATCCAGTTTTTGTACGCCTGAAGCTTCTCTTCTTTAATTGGTGCTAACACTAATCCCATAACATAATATTTAATAAATGAACAACTTATATTTTCAATTTAAGACATATTTGTCTGAATTACAATTATCAACAAAGAATAATACTTAACTGTCTGAATATATGTTTTGGATTTTATAAATTTCATGCAAAATTGATTGAACAAATCTTATACTTATCTTTTATTCTGTTATGAAAATCTTAGTAGTTGGAGGAAATGGAACAATTGGCGGCTGTGTTGCCAGTCGTTTAAAAGAAAAACACGAAGTAATTATTGCCGGCAGAACTAGTGGCGATGTAAATGTTGATATCGAAAGTACTGATTCGATACAAGCCATGTTTGAAAAAACGGGTAAGTTTGATACCATTGTAAGTTGTGCAGGTGCTGCTAAATGGGCGGCTTTCGATACAATGATAGAAGAGGACTTTTACGTTGGTATTAAAAGCAAAATGATGGGTCAAATTAACCTTGTTCGTTTGGGACAGAAATACCTCAATGAAGGAGGATCGTTTACGTTAACAACGGGTATTTTAGCCGAAGACCCAGTTTATATGACCACTAATGCTGCAATGGTAAATGGTGCTATCCATGGATTTGTTTTGGCTGTATCGCAAGAACTAAAAAATGGCCAGCGAATTAATGTCGTAGCTCCGGGTTTGGTTGAAAACTCAAAAGATAAATTTGGCGATTATTTTCCGGGACACAATCCTGTTTCAATGCATAAAGTTGCAAATGGATATATTCGAAGTGTGGAAGGAAAACGTACAGGTGAGATTATTCGAATATATGAATGACCCTTCGGCTTCGCTCAGGGTGACAAAATGAGAAATTGTTAAATTGAAAAAGAAATTTTCCACAAATATCAATCCTCGTCATTAGCAACTTGTTTCAGAATCTGAATGTACCATCACATATACCCTGAAATAAATTTAGGGTGACGGATAAATTGTTTAGAAATAGCCGATCCAATGAAACGGCTAATTTTATATACTTTCTACTTCCGACTATGTACTAACTACTTTATACTAATTCACCATACAAATCATAATCCTCGGCACCTGTAATTTTAACAGTTACCATATCGCCTTTTTTCAATTCAGCATCTGTAGAAATAAGAACTTCTCCATCTACTTCTGGCGAATCAAATTCGGTACGCCCCACCACAAATTCACCTTCGGTAGCATCAATTATAACTTTATACTCTTTACCAATTTTTTGTTGATTTAATTCAGCTGAAATGTACTGCTGAACTTCCATAATCTCATTGGCTCTGTTTTGTTTTACTTCGTCATCCAGACTATCTTCAAATTTGTCGCCAGCATAAGTTCCCTCTTCCTTCGAATATGGAAAAACGCCCAAGCGTTCGAATTTAGTTTCCTGAATATATGCCTTGAGTTCATCAAAATCTTCCTGTGTTTCTCCAGGAAAACCAACCAACATTGTTGTGCGAATTACTACACCCGGCACTTCCTCCTTAATTTTTGCAATTAAAGCTTCTGTTTCTTCACGCGTAACATGTCGCAACATATTTTTCAACACTCTATTTGAAATATGCTGAAGTGGGAAATCAAGGTATTTACAAACTTTTGGATTTTCGCGCATAATGGGTAAAATATCCATTGGAAATTTCGTTGGGTACAAATAATGCAAACGAATCCATTCGATACCATCAACTTCCGAAATTTTATTAATCAATTCCCCCAACTGGCCTTTTCCGTAAATATCAATTCCGTAATACGATAAATCTTGTGCAATAAGTAAAATTTCCTTTACCCCATTTTTTGCAAGGTATTTGGCCTCCATCACTAAACTTTCGATAGTACGCGACTTGTGTCGCCCGGTCATTTTCGGAATGGCACAAAATGAACATGAGCGGTTGCAACCTTCCGAAATTTTCAAATAAGCAAAGTGTGATGGAGTGGTAATTTTACGTTCGTAAATATATTCGGGTTGAAAAGTAACTTTCAACTCGGTTACCATCGCTTTCATATCAAATTTTCCAAAGTATTTATCCACTTCAGGAAGTTCCTTTTCAAGGTCGTTTTGGTATCGCTCAGAAAGACAGCCCATCACGTATAATTTCTCAATCTCTCCCCTCTTTTTAGCTTCGGCATAATCCAGAATCATTTCAATCGATTCTTCCTTGGCATCGTGAATAAAACCACAGGTATTTATAAAAACAGCATCAAAACCCGTTTCATTTGAATCATGCACTACTTCAAACTTTCCACGCTCCAACTGGTTCAATAAAACCTCCGAATCAACAAGGTTTTTCGAACAGCCCATGGTTACCACATTTACCCTTTTCTTGCTCATGTTTTCAAATTTTCTGCAAAGTAAAGACTTTTTTGTCTGAAAACCATTCTAAGTAAAACATTAAACTATAAACAAAAGATTCACAACTAGGTTTTATTAAGCTCGATTTCCTATTTTTACTTAAAAGTTAGTTTATGCAAATACTTATTGCACATAGCCATTTAAACCCGGGTGGGGTAACTCGTATTATCGAGTCGCAGATTGAAAGTTTACCCAACGAACAAATAAAAGTATTAGTTGGAGCCGCTGAAAATCCGGAAGTAATTACTTCGAAAGGTGCTGAACTGGTAATAATGGAAGACCTTAACTACCTTGACAAACGCAATTACTCGGATAACGAAGCCACGGAAATGTTACACAAAATTTATCGTGAATTGCGAGAACATATAAGCCAAAATAGTGTACTTCATTTTCACAACTTGAATTTGGGTAAAAACCCAATTGTGACTTATGCCGTTTATTTATTGGCAAAGGAAGGGTTTCACGTTTTTAATCATGCTCACGATTTTGCTGAAGACCGCCCAAGCAATCTTACTTTTATAAAAGAAATTATTACTGATATATTTTTGCAGGATATTAATAAAGTGCTGTACCCAAAACTGCCAAATTACCAATTTGGTGTTTTAAATTCATTCGGTTACGATCGTTTGGTGTCGTACGGTATAGCACGCAACAGAATTGAATGGCTTCCAAATCCGGTTGCTGTTCCAGTTTCAGAAAATATGCCAAGCAAGGACGATTCTAAATCGGAAATATGCAAATCATTAGGTTTAGACGACACTATGCTTTTGGTAACTTATCCGATTCGGGTTATTCAGCGAAAAAATATTGGCGAATTTATTTTGTTGGCCAATTTAGTAGCACATAAAGCCAACCTGGTGGTTACGCAACCACCGCAAAACCCGGTTGAGATTGAAATGTACAAACAGTGGGTTCAATTCTGCAACAACGAAAATATAAATGTAACATTTGAAGCTGGAACAAAAGTTGATTTTACAAAGCTACTCAGAGCAAGTGACTTTTGTATAACAACCAGTTACAAGGAAGAATTTGGAATGGTTTATTTGGAACCCTGGTTATTGGACACTCCGGTGGTTGGACGGGATATCGATTTCATTACCAAAGACTTTAAAGATGATGGCTTTGAGTTTCCTACCTTGTATTTCAAATTAAATATTCCTGGCTTGAAAGCCGATTTTAAAGACCTGAATATGAAAATGCAAATGGAAATAATTTCCGGTGTTAATAATGGGCGGATAGAAAAGCAGAAAATGTTTGAACAAAACCCAATCCTCAATACTTTGTTTAGAAAGGTTGCCGAACATGTAACCGAAAAAAATAAGTCAATTATAAAAAACAACTATTCTTTAAAAGGGTATGGAATTAAACTTCAGAAGCGATATAAAAACCTGGTTGGATAATACAGAAAAGCTGGAGCCAAAAGTC
>JAUVDE010000040.1 GCA_030595485.1 Draconibacterium sp. | reverse complement strand
CCAATAATAGCTTGCAGGTTATATAAAGTAAGGTTAATACGATGATCGGTTACACGACCTTGTGGCCAGTTATAGGTGCGAATTTTTGCCGAACGGTCGCCGGTAGATACCATGGTTTTACGTTTCGATGAAATTTCATCGATGTATTTTTGATATTCCATATTGTACAAACGAGTTCTTAATTCACCCATCGCTTTATCAAGGTTCTTCAGCTTCGATTTCTGATCCTGACAAGTTACTACAATACCCGTTGGAGTATGCGTCAAACGAATAGCAGAATAAGTCGTATTCACCGACTGTCCTCCCGGACCCGACGAACAATATTCATCTCTTCGTATATCCTCGTTTCTCAGTTCTACGTCAAACTCATCGGCCTCGGGCAAAACAGCCACTGTTGCTGCCGAAGTATGCACACGTCCCTGCGTTTCGGTTTGTGGCACACGTTGCACACGGTGTACTCCCGATTCGTATTTCATGATACCATAAACACCTTCACCCGATACTTTTGCTACAATTTCTTTATAACCACCGGCGGTTCCCTCATTTACATTCGACACTTCCAAACGCCACCCTTTTTTCTCACAAAACTTAGAGTACATTCTGAAAAGGTCGCCTGCAAAAATACTTGCCTCGTCGCCACCAGTACCCGCACGAATTTCAAGAACTGCATTTTTAGCATCTTCCGGATCGGCAGGAACCAATAATAGTTTTACCTGCGTTTCGATTTCAGGAATTCGTTTTTCTGATACAGCAATTTCTTCACGAGCCATGTCACGCATTTCCTCATCGGATTCTTCTGCCAACATTTCTTTCCCGGTTTCAATGTTATCCACCAGGTTTTTGTATTCCTGAAACGTAGCTACAAGTTTCTGCAGGTTTTTATATTCCTGATTCAACTTTATGTAACGCTTCATATCGCTAATAATCGCTGGGTCGGTAATTTGCTGCTCCACTTCTTCAAAGCGGTGCTTTATCGATTCAAATTTTTCTAATAGTGCGTATTGTGCCATTTAATTATTTTCCTTTCATCCTAGAGTATCATTCCCACGTAGGTGGGAATCTCCTACTCAAACCACTCGGCTGATAAATCGTTCCAACCCGGATTTTCTTTTTCTACTAATTTTATTTTCCAATCGCGATTCCACTTTTTCAATCGCCTTTCTCTTGTAAAAGCTTCTTCGTATGAGTCAAATTCCTCAAAATACATTAGTTTATCTACATTGTATTCTGAGTGAATCCTTTTAGTATCTTCTCTTTATGCTCACCTAATCTTCTCTCCAACTCATTTGTCAATCCAATATATAAAACACCATTTTGTTTATTGGCTAATATGTAAACATAAAAGTTTGCCATTTTTATTAACCTGAGATTCCCACTTCCGTGGGAATGAGCTAGTATTCGAAAGTTCCTTTTTCCGACTTAATAGTAAGCTTCTTCCCGTCAAAAGGTTCAACTTTTCCAATAATTAGTGCATCGATATTAAATGATTCCGAGATTTTAATAACCTCCTCAGCCACATCAGCACCACAGTATACTTCGTATCGGTGTCCCATATTAAACACCTTGTACATTTCCTTCCAATCGGTTCCCGACTGCTCCTGAATAAGTTTAAACAGCGGCGGAACCGGGAACATATTATCTTTTATTACATGAACATCATCGACAAAATGAAGCACTTTTGTTTGTGCACCACCCGAACAATGAATCATTCCTGAAATTTGTCCTCGAAATTTATCGAGCAATTGTTTTACAACCGGAGCATAAGTTCGGGTCGGCGAGAGTACCAGTTTACCGGCATCGATATCCAAACCTTCAACAGCCTCAGTTAATTTTTTAGCTCCCGAATAAACCAAATCCGATGGAACTTTGGGGTCAAAACTTTCAGGATATTTTTCAGCTAAACAGTTGGAGAATACATCGTGGCGCGCAGAAGTTAATCCGTTGCTTCCCATTCCACCATTGTATTCTGTTTCGTATGTTGCTATTCCCGACGATGAAAGTCCAACAATAACATCTCCTGCTTTTATATTATCAGCCGAAACAACATCGGCCTTTTTCATTCTACAAGTAACCGTTGAATCAACAATTATGGTGCGAACCAAATCGCCCACATCGGCCGTTTCTCCACCAGTTGAATAAATGCTAATTCCCATTTCGCGAAGGCTTTTCAAAAGTTCCTCGGTTCCGTTAATAATGGCTCCAATTACTTCGCCCGGAATATTGTTTTTATTACGTCCAATGGTTGACGATACCAAAATATTATCGGTAGCGCCAATACAAAGTAAATCGTCAACATTCATAATTAAAGCATCTTGAGCAATGCCTTTCCACACCGAGATATCGCCGGTTTCTTTCCAGTACATGTAAGCCAATGCCGATTTTGTTCCTGCACCATCGGCATGCATAATGTTACACCACTCTGGATCACCGCCCAAAATATCGGGAACAATTTTACAAAATGCCTTTGGAAACAATCCTTTGTCGACATTTTTAATTGCCTCATGCACGTCTTCTTTCGATGCTGAAACACCCCTTGCGCTATATCTCGATTCAGTTACCATTTTCCTCGTAATTTTTGTGGATACAAAATTAACAAAATCTAAGAGATTGTTTTAAAATTCTCGTCTCAGCCAAACAAAAAAAGGAAAGCCTTTACAAAGACTTTCCTTTTTCACAATATATTTTAAGCTAAGCGTATAAAAAACGCTTAATTTTTCGTGTCGGAGTTCTTTCAAAAGGAATAGGCTGCAAAATAACTTGATTAATTCGTGAGAACTTATTTACTTCCTCATTCACCTTTTTCTGAATTTCGGCAAGTAGCTCATCCGATTTATCGGCAAAGTATTGTTTCGCTTCCTCTTTCATATGCTTGAAGTTCTCTTCCACTTCTTCCACATTTAAATGAATCATGGCAACCAACTTCCCTTTTTTCTCAACCACTACCGATTCCAATACAAATCGCATTTTATTGATAACCGTTTCAATCTCTTCGGGATAAATATTTTCGCCACTGGCGCCCACAATCATGGTCTTAATTCGGCCTTTTATGTGTAATAAATTGTTTTTGTCAAACATTCCACGATCGCCGGTTCTAAACCAACCATCTTCGGTAAAAACATCTTTGGTTAATTCAGGTGCTTTGTAATAACCTTGCATTACATTCTGGCCTTTTGCCTGAATTTCTCCTTCTCCGGTTTTCAGATCAGGGCTGGCAATACGAAGGGAAACACCCTCCATTGCAATTCCTGCGGAACCAATTGTTCTATTTTGAGCAACAGCACCCGATAATAAGGGAGCCGTTTCGGTTAAACCATAACCAATTGCATACGGAAAACCACCTTCATACAAAAAGCGCTCAACCGTTGCATCTAATTTTGCACCACCAATTCCAAAGAATCGCAGCCTTCCACCAAATGTTTCGTAAAGCTTTTTCGAGGCCACTTTATGCAATACTTTTCGGGTGGGTGCAAACGTTGTTAAAAAACGCATTAAACCACTTTTCTGAAAAGTAGGTTGAATTTTTGCTTTGTACACCTTCTCGATAATTAGCGGAACCAAAAGCATTACTGTTGGTTTAACTTTTTTAAGTGCCGGTAACAACACCGATGGCACAGGAGGTTTGCGCAAATAATGAACAGAAGCACCGTACATTATCGGCAATAAAAATCCAACTGTATTTTCTAAAGTATGCGACAATGGCATTAAAGAAAGGAAAACATCGTTGCTTTTTACGGCAAACAAGGTTCTACTTTGCTGCGCAGTCCAAGCCAAATTTTTGTGAGTTAACATTACCCCTTTCGAACTCCCTGTTGTTCCCGAAGTATAGATTATAGATGCCAATTCTTGCTCATCCACATCAACCGGCTCAAAGCTGGTTTTCATCTGGGGAGCTGAACTTGTTAAAAGTTTTAAATGCTCTGCAGGAGTTTCTTTTGGAATAATGGCAAAATTATCGACCATTATCATATTATCGATTAAAGCAGCTGCTTCGTCATTCACTGATTTATACAAACCTTCAGAAACCATAAGTAGTTTCGATTCGGAGTGTTCAATTATCGTTTTTATTTCATTCTCATGAAAATCGGGTAAAATTGGAACGGCAACAGCCCCCACTACAGAAATAGCAAAGAATGCTTTTCCCCAGTTGGGCATATTGTTACTTAAAAGTGCAATTTTATCGCCACGCTTAACGCCGAGCTCCAGCAGCAATTCAGCCAAAAGCTCAACATCATTACCTAAATTCTTATAGGTGTAATCTTCTTCTCCTACAAAAACAATCGATGTTTTATCGGCAAATTCTTCCACCGATTTATAAAACATCGATGGCAAAGTAAGTTTCGATGTATTAATCATTTATTTATCCTCCCTGTCTATGATACAAATGTTCTTTACGAACGGCAGCAAAAATAATAAAAAAGGCACATCTTGTCTTGCAACATAGCTTACATTCAAATTACGATCAAGCCACTAGGCATTGATTATCAATTGCTTATGTTTTTGAATTGAAATTATTAACGTTTTTTAGGGTTTAAAATCTACTTTTATGGTCTAAACTTTGAATTATGAGTTCTAATATTCGACAAAAAGAAGTACTTCTTCAGACAGAAAACTATGTAAAAGAATATTTTAAAGACGAAGGTTCGGGGCACGACTGGTGGCATATTCATCGGGTTAGAAACCTTGCACTTAACATTTCAGAGCAAGAAGGAGGTAATGTTTTTATTATTGAATTGGCAGCTTTACTTCACGATTTAGACGATTGGAAACTGGTTAATCCAGATGATGAATCAAAAACAGAAGCTTGGCTAAAATCGATAAACCTATCGCAAGAAGAAACGACTAAGATTATTGAAATAATTGAACAGGTTTCGTTTAAAGGCGCCGGAGTTGAAACCAAAGCTATTTCGACAGAAGCAAAAATTGCACAAGATGCCGATCGCCTTGATGCCATTGGCGCCATAGGAATTGCTCGTACTTTTGCCTACGGTGGCAATAAAAACCGCCTGATGTACGATCCAGATATAAAATCTGAGATGCACCAGAGTTTTGATGCTTACCAAAAGACAACGGCTCCAACTATTAATCATTTTTACGAAAAGCTTTTACTTTTAAAAGACCGATTAAATACGAAGACTGCTATTAATATTGCAAAATCTCGCCATCTATTCATGGAAGATTTTTTAAAACAATTTTTTGATGAATGGAATAGCAAAATTTAACTCTTAAGGACTGGCTTTTCAATTAAACGTTTTGTACATTTAGTAGCAGAAAAAGATAAAACCATGAGAATCGACCATATTGCCATTTGGACAAATAATCTTGAAGGTCTCAGAAATTTCTACATGCATTATTTCGATGCTTCATCAAACGAAATTTACCATAACCATAGCCGCGAATTCCGCTCGTACTTTCTCTCCATGGGTGGCGATTGCAGAATCGAATTTATGGAAATGCCACGTATTCCAAAAACACGTAACAATCCCTTAAAACAATTTACGGGTCTCATTCATTTTGCCATAAAAGTGGGTACAAAAAAGAAAGTAAACGAAATTACAGAAGCGCTTCGTATTGACGGTTTCAAAATTATTGGAGAGCCTCGTAACACAGGCGATGGTTTTTACGAAAGTATTTTTCTCGACCCTGATGGTAATAGAGTAGAAATAATGTCGTAAATAATCTGCAATTGGCTTTCTTTTCCCTTAACAATTTCTATTTTTAGGATTCAATCTAAATCAACCTAAAATGAAACTTAAAAGCCTAAGTCAATTGTTTTCCCTTTTTCTTATTGCCTTTATTTGTACCACATTTATTTCGTGCGAAGAAAAAGTTCCTGAAGAATTACCAAATATTTTATGGCTAACCAGCGAAGACAACAGTCCTTTATTAGGCTG
Organism: Draconibacterium sp.; assembly: GCA_030595485.1. Classification (GTDB taxonomy): domain Bacteria; phylum Bacteroidota; class Bacteroidia; order Bacteroidales; family Prolixibacteraceae; genus Draconibacterium. The sequence goes on along the minus strand of JAUVDE010000040.1, from coordinate 8,603 downwards.
TTATGGCGATGATTTTGCCACAACACCTAACCTCGACAAATTGGCTACACAAGGGTTTTTATATACACATGCATATGCCAATGCTCCCGTTTGTTCACCTGCTCGAAATACAATTCTTACCGGAGTTTACGCATGCTCAAACGGCAGTCAACATATGCGAAGCTACTACCCGCTTTCCGAAACGGTTAAACCCTATCCTGTTTATTTACGCGAGGCAGGATATTATTGTACCAACAACTCGAAAACGGATTATAACACAAATAATGTTGACGTAAATGCAATTTGGGATGAAAGCAGTAAAACTGCGCATTGGAAAAATCGTCCGGAAGGCAAACCCTTTTTTGCTGTTTTTAACACAACCATATCTCACGAAAGTTGTATTCATAAATCAATTCCAAACGGCCAACTAAGACACAGTCCAGATGAAGTTCCAATTCCACCGCATCACCCGGCAACACCCGACATGAAACACGACTGGGCACAATACTACGATAAAGTAGAAGATATGGATACCCAAATTGGCAAGCAGCTTAAAGAATTGGAAGATGCAGGTTTGGCAGAAAACACGATTGTTTTTTACTATGGCGACCATGGTGGCGTGCTTGCCCGCAGTAAACGTTATGTGTACGAAACCGGAACCCATGTTCCGTTTATTGTTCGTATTCCTGAAAAATATAAATACCTCTTTCCTGAGGAAAAACCCAATACAAAAGTAAACCGACTTATCAGTTTTGTCGATTTAGTTCCCACCGTACTGAGTATTATTGGAACTAAAATTCCAGAATATTTGCAAGGAAACGCTTTCCTAGGAAAACAAAAAACGGCTGACCCTGAATATGCTTATATGTTCAGAGGAAGAATGGATGAACGCTACGACATGTGTCGTGCCGTACGCGACCAAAAATTCCGTTACATTCGAAATTATATGCCCTACCGTATTTATGGGCAACGTTTAGAATATTTGTTCCGTGCACCTTCAATTCGTTCGTGGAAAGAAGCCTATGAAAAAGGCGAATGTAATAAAACACAAAGCGCCTTTTGGGAAGCCAAGCCGGTTGAAGAATTATACGATACTGAAAATGACCCTTGGGAAATTAATAATCTTGCAACCGATGCTAAGTACAAAGATGTTTTGGAACGTATGCGCGCAGCTAACAAAAGTTGGGTAACACGAATTAACGATACCGGTTTTATTCCAGAAGCCGACCGTGTTGATCGTGCCGCCGAAAAACCAATGTACGATTATATGCGAACGGGCAATGTACGCTTAAACGACATAATGGAAGCTGCAGAAATTGCAACTTTAGGACGAATTGAAAACATAGAAAAACTTCAGGCTTATTTAAAAGACGACGAAAGCGCCGTTCGTTACTGGGGAGCATCAGGATTGTTGATTCTTGGCGAAAAAGCAAAACCAGCTATTGAAGATTTAAAGACTGCATGCAATGATAATTCAGCAAATGTAGTTTCGGTAGCTGCCGAAGCACTTTACATTTTAGGCGAAAAAGAAACAGCAAAAACAGCTTTGCTTTCGGTATTAAAAAATAATAATGAATTTGCCCGCTGCCATGCATTAAATGTCATTGACTGTATTGAAGAGAGCAGCCCTGAAATTCAAAAAGGAGTTATTAATATGATTTCTACTGCCACCTCGAAAACCCGAAACAAATACGATATGCGTGCCGGAAAATGGCTGATTGAAAAATGGGATTTAAATCCTGATGATTATAAAATTGATTTTGCCTGGTAAAAAAAGAACGCGGATAGCACAGATAATTTCAGAAAGGATTTCTCGTTAACTAAAACCTTTGCAATATAGCGGGTCTAGATTTCTTCATTATTCAGATTTTGTGCATTCCCAGATGATTATTTCACCTTGTTTGTTTGCTATGAAATTATTAAAGTCAAATTCGCTTAACTCACTTACAAGCGTTCCTTCACTATTATAAAATTTGCAATACATGCATGACCAATAACCACAATATATATTGTAATAAAATTCATCGTTGTAAGTATATCTGGTAATATTACAACTCCAACAGTGCTGCTCCGTATTTTCTAACTCTTCAATTCTTGGCTCCAGCCATTCAGGAATTTCAGATTCAGAAATTTCATCTTTATTGCAGGAACAAAAAATAATTACAATTAATAAAAGAATAAAATAAGGTTTCATTTTTGATTTTATAGAGAAGATGCTATTCCTGTTCTTTTGGTTGCGTCAAATAAAAACCGCATTACAATTCATCCCCACACTCCCAAATCTTCTCGGGACGGTGTTTATTTGCCTCGTAATCTGCTTGGTCTACGGTTTCTCCCCAAACCACTAGCTTGCCGTCATAATGATAAACCTCGCAATCTAAACACGACCAATACGAACAGTAAACATGGTAGTAAAATTGGTCATCGTAGGTCCAGCGCTGAACTGTGCAACCATGGCAATCACCCGAGTTTTCAAGTTCCAGAAGACGTGGCGTTAACCATTCAGGCGTCTCAACAGTTAAAGGCTCGCGATTTTCACACGAAACAAATGCCATTACAAGAACAAGTATGTAGAATATTTTCTTCGCCATAGCTTATAAAAGTAGATTATATTGAGCAGTTTCAAAAACTTTCAGTCAGAAACAAAAAAAAGAGATAAGCCTTTAACTTACCTCTACCCTAGTTTTATCAATAAAATCAATTAAGTTGTTTAACGAAAAACCCTTATTCGTTATCCATGAAATGTGTGAAAAATCTATACAAAGTTGCTTCCTTTGTCGCTATTAATAACTACTTGTTTGTTTGCGTTAATCTATTGTTGTATCCTTTTAGGGTCGAATACACAATTGTATAAGCAAGCAAAATGCCACAAACTATAATCGATTGACTTCATGCGAATTACACCCAAACAAAAACGGAACGGGACGGTTCAATCTGGGACAATAAATATTCTATGGGACAGCGCAACAGCGATTCTCGATAAGAAAAAGTTGTAAAAAAGAAGGGGAAATAATTTATATAATTCTACAGCTTTAAATGCACCGCTGCAGCCTCAACATCTTTATACCACTCTTCGCCATACTTTTTAGTGAGTGGCTCTTTTAAGAATTTATAAAGTGGGAGTTTTTCCGATTTACCGCATTTCCTGCCTGGCTTGCAGATATCCAGTTCCTGGTAATTTACGGCATCAAAACGTTTGTATTCGGTAATACGAATGGGGAAAAGGTGACAAGAAATGGGTTTTCGGAATTCGGTTTTTCCCTCAAAATGCGCTTTTTCTATGGCACACTTTAAAATCCCTTTGTCGTTGGAATAAGAATAAACACACTGGCGGTCGTCAACAAGTGGCGTTACCAAATCGCCATCGCTATCAATTAAGGAATGACCTTGCTTTTCAACTTCTCTTTTGTGCTTTTTAGGGAGTAAGTCGGAAAAAGTATCGTATTCAAGCTCAATTTGAATGGCTTCATCGTCGGTTAATGGCGCACCCGAGTCACCTTCAATACAACAAGCTCCCTTGCATTTTAAAATATCGCAAAGAAAATATTTTTCAAAAATATCGTTACTTAATATTGTACGCCCGATTTCAATCATAAGCCCCCCAACTCTCCCCTAAGGGGGGAATAAATAAACCATTCATTATTGGATAATATTCAAAATTAAACTTGCTACTAAATCTGTTTTTTCCAATCTCCTCCTCTCGGGGAGGGGTAGGGAGGGGCTTTTTTTACTTAATCAAATTCTTTCCGGTCATGTCTGCAGGAACTTCCAAGCCCATTACACTTAATAAGGTTGGAGCTACATCAGCTAAAATACCGTTATCCAACTCAATACCTTCTTTTTCAGTTACAAAAATACAAGGAACCGGGTTTAAAGAGTGAGCTGTATTTTCAGAACCATCAACGTTAACAGCGTAATCAGCATTACCGTGGTCGGCAATAATCATAACATCGTAACCACCTTTTTGTGCTGCAGTAACCACATCTTTCACACACGAATCAACGGCTTGAACAGCTTTGCAAACCGCCTCGTAAACGCCAGTATGACCAACCATATCGCCATTGGCAAAGTTCAAGCAAACAAAGTCGGCAGCACCTGCTTCCAATTTTGGAACAATAGCATCGCGTACTTCCGGTGCCGACATTTCTGGCTGTAAATCGTAGGTAGCAACTTTAGGCGATGAAACCAAAAGACGGCTTTCACCCTCAAACTCATCTTCTTGTCCACCGCTAAAGAAAAAAGTTACGTGCGCATATTTTTCTGTTTCAGCAATACGAATTTGTTTCAATCCTGCTTTTGAAACTACATCACCCATAGTATTGGTAACATTATCTTTTTCGAAAATAACATTAACATCTTTAAAATCGGCTTTGTAAGTAGTCATGGTATACCACTGCAAATCCATAGTATTCATTCCAAATTCAGGCAAATCTTTTTGTGTAAAAGCAATAGTAGTTTGACGTAAACGGTCAGTACGGAAGTTATAGCAAATAACAACATCTCCGGCCTCGATTTTTGCCAAAGGTTCGCCAGCGTCATTAACCATTACAGTTGGGTTCATAAACTCATCGGTAACACCAGCATCATACGAAGCCTTTACCGTAGCTAATAAATCGGTTGATTTTTCACCAGTTCCTTGAGTATATAAATCGTAAGCCTTTTTAAAACGGTCGAAGTTATTATCACGGTCCATTCCGTAGTAACGACCAATAAGCGAAGCAAATTTACCAACGGTTCCTTTTAGGTCGTTCAAGTCGTTTTCGATAAAACCATAACCCGAACGTGGGTCAGTATCGCGACCATCAGTTAAACCATGTACAAAAACATCTTCTAAGCCCATGTCGGTAGCAATTTGGCAAAGTGCCACCATGTGTTTGCTCAAAGAATGAACTCCACCAGGACCTACCAAACCAATTAAATGAACTTTTTTATTGTTGTCTTTTGCGTAATTATATGCTTTTACCAGTTGTGGATTTTCCCACAATGATTTATCGCGAATAGCTTTGGTAATTTTAACCATGTCTTGATATAAAACACGACCGGCACCAATATTTAGGTGACCCACTTCGGAGTTCCCCATCTGTCCCTCAGGCAAACCAACATCTTCGCCACAAGCCATAAGTTGCGAGTGTGGGTATTTCGCCTGCAACGAATCCATAAATGGAGTTGGAGCAGTTGCTACAATGTCGCTTTTCGAGCCATCGCCGATTCCCCATCCATCGAGAATCATCAATAAAGTTTTCTGATTATCAGCCATTTCTATGTTATTTTATTTGCTATCAAATTTTGAACGGACAAAAATATCCTTTTTTAGTTCATTAAGGAAATAACGGTCAAGATGTTCATGTGGATTTAACAAATCCTTTCAGACATAAATCAGTAATTGGTGGAGGGCATGCTTGACCCAGCTCAGTTTTTCCGTATTAATCGTAGATATTTGGTGGCATTAAAAAGCATTTCCGATGTGGTAGCGTACAGTAATTCACGCTTAAAACTCAAAATTAACAACATTTCTGACGATGATTTTTTGGTGGCTCGTGAAAAAGTAAAAGCTTTTAAAAATTGGCTGGAAGGGGAATAGTTAACAATTGCAGTCTCAGTTTGTAGTTAAATACAGAAAACTAGCTTAAAGCTGTTAGTTTTATTACCCCATCATAAATCAACCAAAGCGCAAAAAAGGCAAGAAAAGCTGCACAAGAACCCACCAAAATCCGATAGGTTTTATTTCCGAAGAACTTTCGCCCTTTTCCTACGGCAATTGAAATAGCGGAGTACCAAACCAAGTCGCCTAAAATATGCCCAATAAAAAAGAAGACAATTCCAATAAATCCTAGTTTTTGTGAGTGCAAAACATAACCCAAACCAATGGTAGCCCACCAAATTATCCAATATGGATTTGCCAAACTCATTAGAATACCAGCCAGGTAAAGATTCATGGTTTTACTGGTACTTGCCGTCGTTTCAATCTTTAATTGAGGCAAAGAGCGAAACATACTTTGTGCCATCCAAATCATAATTGCGCCACCCAGCAAAGCAATAATCACAAAAAACAGTTCTTGTTTTAAAAGTGGTGCCAAGCCAAAGAAAATAGCAAATAATAAGACCATTTCTAACACGGCGTGCCCGGCAATCATTTTTGGACCTACCCACGGACCTCTTTTCACACTTTCGCCAATGGTCATGGTCATAAACGGACCGGGCATCATTGCCCCGCTAAAAGCAATTACAAACGATGTGGTAAAAATAGTTAGGTACGCAAGCATGCTCAAAGATAAGTTTGGGAGTTTAAAGTTCAAAGTTTATTCGATGTGCATTTGATTCATTTATAACCAATCCCCCTTTTATTCCCCCTTCGTCAACTACCCTTTATACACATCTTTTTTATAATACGAATTAGAAAAGTTTATGAACGATTTAAATAAGAAATATCGAATAACGAATAAGAAATCAGGAAATACTCAACCATTTTTGGCTTTTTAAACACTTTTTCATTCGTTATTCCTTATTGTTTATTTCTCATTTTCTTGCATTTCTCAAATTCATATTTGTGTATAAAGGGTAGCTTCGTCAAGGGGGACGAAGAAAAAAGCCGGTTCCGAAAATATCGGAACCGGCTTTCAAACTGTTTAATTGTCTATATTCTATTCGTGCTCTTTTTCTTCGTGAATTTCTTCTTTAACTTCAACGTTTACTTTCATTTCGTTGCCTTCCTTAATTCTTTTGATGATCACTTTTTTACCATCGTCAGTAATAAAAGTTCCGTTTTCACCTTCGCTTTTAAACTCCATTACTTTGCCATCTTCAATAATTTCAACATGACCATCATCACCGGCAATAACTTTAATTTGTTTCACTTTGTGTGGTTGTCCTTCATGAATAAACATTGGATGCACACCGGAGCCATGCATTATAATTTCTTCGTGTACTTCAATCTCTTTTTCACTTGGCTTTTCACGTACAATTGTAATTTTCTCTTTACCGTCTTTTAAGTCCTTTTTAACGAACGATATAATACCCGGGTCGCTTAAGTCGATAACATTTCCACCGTGTTTTTCAATTCGAATAATTTTTGGTGCATGCGCTGCGTGTGGAGCACCAAAAAACACATTGTTCCCGCTTTTGCTATGCCATTTCATCATATCAACATCTTCGCAGTTGCCATCTATTTTAATCTCGCGAACCATAGTTTTACCATCTTTCACCGATTTCATAATAATTACATTTCCGCTTTCTTTCACTTCAAAATCCATGTCCATATCCATGTCAAAATCGAAATCTTCATCCGAAACCCATTTCATTCCTTTATGACCTCCAATGGTATCTCCTTCAAAAACAAAAACATTATGACCTTCAATTACGGTGTCAATTTCTACTTTTTTACCGTCGTCGCCCACTTTTACTATTTTAATGTGCTTTTTCTCTTTTTTACCACGAGGCGGATCTTGTGGTGTTTCCCTTATTGAAATAGCTGATGTAAATAAAATGGCAAGGGCAAAAACTCCAGTAATCGATAAAATACGTTTCATATTATAAATTTTTCGTTTTAATTTCTGGAACAAATATAGGATGAACTCTATCAATGAATCCGTTAAAGCCTGGTTAAAATCTGTTAAGGAAAAGTTAAAGTCTGAATTTGACTTCCATAAATATCTATATTTGAGGCATGAACAAGAAAGTTTTCACCGGATTAATCCTACTAATGGGTATTTCTATACTCGGAATTATTGCTGTGCAATTGGTATGGATGAACAATGCCATTAAGGTGAAAAACGAAATATTTAACCGAAGCGTACAGGAGGCAATGCACCAAACCGTAAACCGCCTTGAGGACCTTCATAATTTTGGGGTTGTAAACGGAATGGTTTTTAAGGACGATTCTTTGCATTGGTTTAACGAAGAAGAAAATGATTTTGATTTTGAATTCGATGACCACTTTGAATGGGAAGAAAAGTACGACTCTATTCGCTTTATTCACCGATCGGAACTTCCGAAAAAACCAGTAAAAATAATTCGTGAATATGCTCCCGGAAACAACGAAGCTATTATTGAATTAAAGATTGAAGACGAATCCGATGCTCCTGATGTTGCGCAGTCAATCCGTTATTCTTTTAGCACCGATTCGAAAAACAAACATGTAATATTAGCCGGCGAAAATTTTGGTGCCAATGGGATTATTGTAATTAAAAAAGACACACTCATTTCCGATGCCGACTCATTGTATTCTTTTACAAGTATTCAAATTGATTCGGTATTAACCGACCTTGATGAAATTAATGTTATTCGACCTGACATTTCGAAACGGGTAAAACTTAAAGCCACAACACTAAAACGTATGGCGAACAAAGTAGTTACTGAAGTTCTGACCTGGGACGTCCATCGGATAGATGAAGATTTGATTTACGATGTATTAAAAAAAGAACTCCAAAACAAAAATATTCCGCTTGATTTTGAATACGGGATAAAACGTGATAACTCCATTCACTTCCCCAAAGGAATAAGCGATTCAGTAGCTTTTATAAATTCCAACTTTCAAGCTGAACTTTATCCAAACGACATTTTTGAGAAAAACATAAAACTGGCGGTAAGCTTTCCTGAAAGAGGCAGCTTTATTTATCGTTCATTAA
>JAUVDE010000323.1 GCA_030595485.1 Draconibacterium sp. | reverse complement strand
TTTTGTGGTTTTGGTATCAGCAATAGAATTTACGGCAAACACATTGTCTTCAATATTTACAAAAGAACCGTAAACCGCAGAGTTTGGCGTTCCATCTTCATTGACAGTACTTAATGTTAGCTTTTTACTTTTAATTTCAAGAGCCGACTTAAACTGAACCAGATCCATGTTCTTACCATCAGCCTTTTGTGTGGCTCCGGAAACAGTGTCATAATTCTGGGCAAAAACAGATCCGCAATTAAGCGCAAAAAAAGCCAATAAAATGAGTGTGATTTTTTTCATAGTTGATACAGGTTTTTTGTTATTCGTTAAAACTACAAAAAAAGTACAATATCATCCAATCTCTTCCATATTATAAGGTGTTTGCTGATAAACGTAATAATTTAACCAATTCGAAAACAGAAGATTTGCAGTAGATTTCCACCGCATAACCGGATTGTTTTCAGGATTATCATCTGGATAATAATTGGTAGGAATTTCGATGGGTAAATTTTTTGCTGAGTCACGTTTATATTCTCCGTCTAAAGTATGCCGCGAATATTCCGAATGCCCAGTAATAAAAAGTTGTTTCCCATTTTTTGCTTTCACCATAGTAACTCCTGCTTCTTTCGAACTTGCAATTACTTCAAGTTCCTGTACCTTTTTTACGTCAGACTCTTTTATTTCGGTATGCCGCGAGTGTGGAACAAAAAATAAATCGTCGAAACCGCGAAAAATTGGTAGTTTTGAATCAGATAATTTATGTTCAAACACACCAAATAATTTCTTTTCTAAAGGATATTTGGGTACACCATAATAATGAAATAAACTCGCTTGTGCAGCCCAGCAAATAAATAAAGTTGAAGTAACTCCGTGTTCAGCCCAATCTAGAATTTGCTTCATTTCATCCCAATAAGTCACCTCTTCAAAATCCAGTTTTTCAACCGGAGCCCCGGTAATAATCATACCATCGTACTTCTTAGTTTTTAGCTCATCGAAATCACGATAAAACTCACTCATGTGCTGCGACGGCGTATTTTTGGGTGTGTGCCCTTTTATTTTTAAGAAGTCAATTTCAATTTGAAGTGGCGAATTGGAAAGCAAGCGTAACAAATCGGTTTCAGTTGAAATTTTCAAAGGCATTAAATTCAGAATAATAATTTTAAGCGGACGAATATCTTGCTGGGCAGCACTCGACTGATCCATCACAAATATATTCTCCTCACGAAGAAGTTTAATTGCCGGTAGTTTATCTGGTATATTTAATGGCATTGTTGATTAAATAAGCCCCCTCCTGCCTCCCCCAAAGGGGAGGTGAAAGAAGGCGGTAAATATTTATTTTATAAAAAATCTCAATAGAGATAGTTACAGTCCCTCCCCTTGAGGAGGTTAGGTGGGGCTTCTCTTATGCTTTTTCAAGCGCTTGCTCGATGTCTGCAATAATGTCATCGATATGTTCCAGACCAACACTTATGCGTAAACCCGTTGGGAATACACCTGCTGCAAGCTGAGCTTCTTCTGACAACTGCTGATGAGTAGTTGCTGCCGGTTGAATAATTAATGTTTTTGAATCGCCTACATTAGCCAGGTGACTAATCATATCCAGACTATTAACCACTGTATTGGCCGTTTCTTTATCGCCTTTTACATTAAACGATAACACACCACCAGCACCCTTAGGTAAATATTTTTGAGCATTTGCATAGGATGGACTACTTTCCAATCCTGGATAATTTACGCTCTCTACTTTTGGATGACTCTCTAACCATTTTGCCAAAGCAACAGTATTTTCAATATGACGCTCCATACGCAATGACAGCGTTTCAAGCCCCTGTATCAGCTGAAATGAGTTAAATGGGCTCAAAGCTGAACCAAAATCTCGTAAGCCTTCAACACGCGCTTTTATAATAAATGCAATATTGCCAAATGGTCCATCAGAATTAAAAACATCCCAGTATTTTAATCCGTGGTAACCTTCCGATGGTTCCGTAAATCCTGGAAATTTGCCATTTCCCCAATTGTAGCTACCCGCATCAACAATCACCCCCCCAATACTGGTTCCGTGTCCACCTATCCATTTGGTAGCCGATTCCACAACAATGTCAGCACCGTGTTCAATCGGACGGAAAAGATAACCGCCACCGGCAAAAGTATTATCCACGATAAAAGGAATGTCGTATTTTTTTGCAACAGCTGCAATTGCATCAAAATCTGGAATTACAAAACCTGGATTACCAATGGTTTCCAAATAAATTACTTTGGTATTTTCATCAATTAGTTTTTCAAACGAAGCAGGTTCTAAATCATCGGTAAAACGTGCCTCAATCCCTAATCGTTTAAATGTAACTTTAAACTGGTTATAAGATCCGCCGTATAAATAAGGCGACGAAACGATATTATCACCAATATCAAGAATATTGTTTAATGCTATAAATTGTGCGGCATGCCCTGAACCAACTGCCAAAGCTGCGACTCCACCTTCCAACGCGGCAATTCGCTTTTCGAATACATCGGTTGTCGGATTCATAATTCGAGTATAAATATTCCCAAACTCCTTTAAAGCAAACAAATTAGCTGCATGCTCGGCATCGTTAAAAACATACGATGTGGTTTGATAAATTGGAACTGCCCTTGAATTTGTTGTTGGGTCGGGCTCTTGACCTGCATGTTGTTGTAGTGTTTCGAAATTTAATTTTTGAGTAGACATGTTATTATTTTTTGGATTATAAAAAACGTGTTATAAGCTGAGTTGTATGCTCAGCAGTCTTAATTCTACTGGAAAAAGGCATCGTAAATTTCCCGAACGCTTTTTTCTTTATCCGAATCGTGAACGATAAGGTAGCTTACCAAATCAGAAGCTCCTGAACCACTTAACACCACATTTATCTTATTGTTGGCTACAGCAGTAAATATTTTTGCCGAAACACCAAAAGCATTTTGCATTCCGTGGCCTACAACACCAATTAGCGAAATGTCTTTTACCACCGAAATTTCGGTAACAGAAGAAAAGCCTAGTTGATTTATCAGCTTTAATGCTTTGTTTCCATTTTCCTCGCTTAAAATAAAATTAATTGAAGTTTGCGAAGTAATTACCGACTTAATATTAATTCCCGAATCGTTTAGCTGCGTAGTTACTTTTGCCAAAATACCAGGTTTTAAACCAACACCAGGTCCATCAAGTTTTAACAAGGAAATATCATCGGTACAAGCCACACTTTTTACAATCTGATCTTCGATAAATGTTTCGGTATTAATTATTGTATCTACCTCGCCAGCTGCCGAGTCAGAACTAATTACCTCAATTGGAATATGTTCGTGTTCTAAGGGTTCAACCGTTCGTGGATGAAAGGAATAATGTTCGAAATAAGCCAATTCACTGGCTTCGGAATACGTTAAACGTTGAATCTTTTGTGGATTCTCGATTATTTTTGAGTCTGCTCGCTGAAAATCTTTATCCAAATCCCAAAGCAAAAGTTTATCGGCACCCAATTCACGAGCTAAAAAAGCAGCTGTGTAATCTGCCGATGTTTTTCCGGTTCTGGCTAATTTACCTTTTTCTGTTACACCAAATGTTCCGGGAATTGCATAAATACCTTCTGGAAGTTGAGTTATTTTAGCCGAATTTACCGAAAGAAAAGTGGCTGTTCCAAAATCAGGTGTTGCCAACAATTCTATTTCCTGCGGTTGCAACACAGTTATGTCACGCCACTGTGCATGTAGTATTTCAACCGATAGCTTCTCTGATAAACTCAACACCTGGTCTTTTAAAGCCCTCGAGTAATCGCCGATTAAGGCAATTCCTTTTAGTAAACCAGTTAACTGCTCTGTTAACTTATAAAACGTTTCTGCTGGTTCAGTCTTAACCTTTTGGGTAAAAACAGACACAATTTTTGCATGGAGTTCTGCTACGTTAAAATCATTCTGGAAAACACCTGATATACTTTCGTTTACCAATTGTAATAACTCGGGAATGGCTGATACAACAACAAACTTTCGTCCGCCGTTTCTACTCAGATAAGTATTTAAATTATTTATTGAACTTGGGTTGCCAATGTGGCTTCCACCCAATCGAATAACTGTATTCGACATAAGATTTTATGCTTTAAGAATGAATAAGAATTGATAAATGCTTGTGATTGATATGCCTTCGAAACAATGTAACACACTGCCGGAAGGCTAGCGCATAAACATAGACATAGACGACATGAACATAGCACAATAGGTATTTACTACTGCAAAAGAAAAGGTATTTCTTGTTTCTAAATTCATCGTTGTCGATTTTGTATGGCGCAAATATAAATTGATTTTTTAAATGTGCAATATTATTTGGAATGATTTCAGATAAAAATCACATTTAAGCGGCCTTAACGGGCTGTGCACTCTAGTTCCATTGCCAA
>JAUVDE010000086.1 GCA_030595485.1 Draconibacterium sp. | reverse complement strand
AGCGGGTAATAAATCATCGGCTTATCGTAAACCGGAATTATTTGTTTCGAAATTGAACGAGTAATTGGATAAAGTCGTGTACCGGAACCGCCGGCTAAGATTATTCCTTTCATTGTATTCTATTTAACGGGTTTACCTGCTTTTAATCACAAATATGGTTTACAAAACAGGCCTCAAAATTAATAAAAGAAAGCACGCCAACAAGTGTAAAAAAGCTACTGAATAATAAGCATTCGTAGCAAGGCATTTTTTAATGTTACTAAATGGTGGTAATTGTACTGAAATTCAACAAAATACAGGAAACACTTTGATTTAATTGAATTAGTTTATATTTTTGCGCCCGCATTTAAAACAAATATAAAGTCTAACTCATTAATTTAAATTGAATTACATGACTGAAGAGAAAAAAGAAAATCTTGAACAAGAGGTAAAAGAAACTCCGGTTCAGGAACAAAAAACTGAAGTAGTTGCTGAAGCAGCTGCCGAAGAAAAAGTTGAGGCTCCTGTTAAGGAAACTCCAGCAAAAAAAGAAGAAAAAGTGGAAGCTCCTGTGGCTGAAGCACAAAAAGAAAAAAAAGCACCTGCAACTTCGCCTGAAGCAGAAGCTGATTTTGATTGGGCTAGTCTTGAAGCTGAAACTGACGCATACTCAGTAAAAGAAAGAGAAGACCTGTCAAACCTTTACAACGACACTTTAAACACTGTTTCTGAAAAAGAAGTGATTGAAGGAAAAGTTATTGCGTTAAACAAACGCGAAGTAGTTGTAGACATAGGTTACAAAAGTGACGGTATTGTTAGTGTAAACGAATTCCGCTATAATCCAGAGCTTAAAATTGGTGACGTAGTAGATGTTTACATCGAAAGCTTAGAAGACAAAAAAGGACAGATGATCCTTTCGCACAAACAAGCTCGCGCTACTCGTTCTTGGGAGCGTGTTAACGAATCGCTTGAAAACGATGAAATCATCAAAGGATTCATCAAATGTCGTACTAAAGGTGGTATGATTGTAGACGTATTTGGAATTGAAGCATTCTTGCCAGGTTCGCAAATTGATGTTAAACCTATTCGCGATTACGATATGTACGTTGGTAAAACAATGGAATTCAAAGTTGTTAAAATTAACCACGAATACCGTAACGTTGTTGTTTCTCACAAAGCTCTTATTGAAGCTGAACTGGAAATACAGAAAAAAGAAATTATTGCTAAACTTGAAAAAGGACAAGTTCTTGAAGGAACTGTTAAAAACGTTACTTCTTACGGTGTATTCATGGATCTTGGAGGTGTTGACGGATTAATCCACATCACTGACCTTTCATGGGGACGCATTTCTCACCCAAGCGAAATTGTAGAATTAGACCAGAAATTAAATGTTGTAATTCTTGATTTCGATGATGACAAAAAACGTATCGCACTTGGTCTTAAACAATTAACTCCTCACCCATGGGATAACCTGGATGCTGAGTTGAAAGTTGGCGACAAAATAAAAGGTAAAGTTGTTGTTATTGCTGACTACGGTGCATTCGTTGAGATTGCAACTGGTGTTGAAGGTTTAATCCACGTTTCAGAAATGAGCTGGAGCCAGCACTTACGTAGCGCACAAGACTTTTTAACCGTTGGTGATCAAGTAGAAGCTTCAATTCTTACTTTAGACCGCGACGAGCGAAAAATGTCTTTGGGTATGAAACAATTAAAAGAAGATCCTTGGTCAAATATTGACACTCAATTTGGTGTTGGTAGCCAGCACACTGCAAAAGTTCGCAACTTCACCAACTTTGGTGTATTTGTAGAAATTGCTGAAGGAGTTGACGGATTGATTCACATCTCAGACTTGAGCTGGACGAAGAAAATCAAACACCCATCAGAATTTACTGCGATTAGCGAGCCAATTGAAGTTGTTGTACTTGACATTGACAAAGACAACCGTCGTTTGAGCTTAGGACACAAACAATTGGAAGAAAATCCATGGGATGTATTCGAAACAATTTTTACTTCAGATTCAATCCACGAAGGAACTGTGGTTGAGTTGATGGACAAAGGTGCTGTTATTGCACTTCCATACGGAGTTGAAGGTTTCGCTACTCCACGTCACTTGGTGAAAGAAGATAGTACTTCGGTTAAGCAAGACGAAAAATTGGACTTCAAAGTTATCGAGTTCAACAAGTCGGCTAAACGAATTATCGTTTCTCACTCAAGAATTTTCGAAGATATTAAACGCGCCGCAGATGGCGAAAAACGCAAAACTCAGTCACGTTCTACCAAACGTGCACAGAAATCGGTTAGCATTAATATCGAGAAAACAACTCTTGGCGACATCAGCGCATTGGCTGCATTGAAGTCGAAAATGGAGAAAGATGAGAAAAAAGACAAATAGCGTAGGTGTATTTAAACTGAATTTCGTAAATTGAAGCATGGCATTTGAGATTCGAAAGAACGGAAAGTATACTTTAGTTAAAGTAAACACCGACAGATTAGATACAAATAACGCACCTGATCTGAAATCGGAACTGGTTGTTGTTAACAACAATGGTGAACAAAACATTGTCCTCGATTTAAGTAGTGTAAACTACTGCGATTCG
The DNA here is from genome assembly GCA_030595485.1 of Draconibacterium sp. Lineage (GTDB taxonomy): Bacteria > Bacteroidota > Bacteroidia > Bacteroidales > Prolixibacteraceae > Draconibacterium. Next base: position 7,466 of record JAUVDE010000086.1, on the reverse strand, counting down.
TCGGGATTGAGAGCAGTTTTAGTTGCCAACAGGATTTGCGAAGATGCAATTGGAACTTTTGTTCTGTGCGGTTTGCAACCCGATGTAGAAAACCTGGTACAGATTTCGATGCTTCATACGGTTTTGTTAATTACAAAAACAGAAGAAGAAGCAAAGGAGTTGCTTGATAAGAAAGAAAATCTGTAAACGCAGAATGTCTTTCGAGTTAACCATACTAGGTAGTAATTCAGCATTACCAACTTCCAATAGATATCCAACGGCCCAGGTACTTGAAGTACCTGGGCGTTGTTTTTTAATCGATTGTGGCGAAGGAACGCAAATTCAGATACGCCGCAATAAGATTAGTTTCGCCAAAATCCATCACATTTTTATTTCCCATTTACATGGCGATCATTTTTATGGTTTGATTGGTTTAATATCAACCATGAACCTTATGGGAATTAAGCACGACTTACACATTTATGCCCCCTCTGAGTTAAAGGATTTAATTCAGCCACAGTTGAATCATATTCGGGGCGAATTGACCGTAAAACCTATTTTCCATCCCTTAAACTTCAAAAAACCACAAACTATTTTCGAGGATAAAAAACTTGAAGTCCTTTCTTTTCCGGTAAAACACAGTATTCCAACTTGCGGATTTCTTTTTAAGGAAAAACAAAAGTCAGCGAATATTAAAAAAGAAATGATTAAGGCTTATAATATTCCTATCGCAAAAATTAAGGATATAAAAGTCGGTGCTGATTTTATTACCGAAAGCGGACAAACTATTCCGAATATTAAATTATGCACACCCGCGCCCAAACCAACTTCTTACGCATTTTGTACCGATACTGCTTTTCATCCGCCCACAGCTGAAGTAATTAAAGGTGTAAGCTTGCTATATCACGAATCAACTTTCCTTGAGAAGTTGAAAGATTTGGCTGAAAAAACACTACACTCCACAGCAAAACAAGCAGCAGAAATGGCAAATCTCTGTGAAGCACACAAATTAATAGTCGGTCATTTTTCTGCTCGTCATAAAAAAACAGATGATTTTGTGACCGAAGCCAAAGAAATTTTCGAAAATACGGAAGCCGCAATCGAAGGCAAGACCTACTCTTTCTAGACACAAACACTGCACTCTCAGATCTTTATTTCCATTTACAGAAAAGCGAACATCCTATAAAATAAGCATTTTTGAATTTAAGTAATTAAAGCACACCACCATCTTGGCATCGTTTCAACAGATTGACTTTGGTTATCATTTTCATTAACTTGTATTGATAATCATTAAATCTTACAATCATGAGTAGAACAGTAGCAGAGTTAACAACAAAAGAATTTTTGGCTTTATTTAACGAGTTTCATGCAGAGGCTCCAAAACGAAGTAAAATGACCGAGGAGGAAATAAAAGACCTTGCTGTACGGTTAAATGAAAAAATAAATGTGCCTTTTATCGATGAAACGGGAGAAGAACAAATTTTGGTGAAAGTAATTTTCAAAATTGACACCTTTTTGTACGATCATCTCCCTAATGAATTTTATGATATTATTAGAAGTTCGGACAGAGGGATTTCCAATAAGGAGGCAAAACGCTTAGTTCGACGACTGACAAAACTGGCCAATGACAAAATTGACATCCCCTATTTACCGGAGGCTGCAGAACGAATAGCGATAAAATTTGTAATTGGACTTGTTATTAGAGCAGCACGTGAAAAACTAAACTTTAAAGAAGTGCGCGAACATTCCGCTGAGATTTCGGTTCCCGATTCAGATGAAGATATGGATATTATGGTTGAATAAATATTATGACAGCAGTTGAAAAAGTTATTATCTTCAGGGAAATACTTTTTATGGATAGAATTGAACTGCACAAAGGCAATATAACCCAACTTAATGTTGATGCGATTGTTAATGCTGCCAATCAAACACTTTTGGGTGGTGGCGGTGTTGACGGTGCCATTCATTTGGCAGCAGGCAAAGAACTATTAAACGAGTGCCGAGAATTGAATGGTTGTAAAACTGGCAATGCAAAAATAACCAATGGCTACAAACTTCAGGCTAAACATATAATTCACACGGTTGGTCCTATTTATAATGGAGGAAGCCATAATGAAGCAAAAAAGCTGGCTTCTTGTTATCGTCAAAGTCTTGAACTTGCAAGTAAAACTGGAATAAAATCTATTGCATTCCCCAATATAAGTACCGGAGTTTATAGTTATCCTAAGCAAGACGCAGCTGAAATTGCAATGAAGGAAGTAGTTTCCTATTTGCAAGCACATCATGAAATTGAAAAAGTATTATTTTGTGTTTTCGACGAAGACAATTATTTAATTTACAATAGGTTATTAAATAGCGACATATAAACCCATCCACTTTGACTACTCAACTAGACCGTGTAATTGGCAAGTGGTATCTTATTCTTTTAATGATTAGCAGCTTGGTCGGCTCTGGCACTTTTATAAATTATTATTTGTATTTTTCTTCTTCTGAGCTCAAAATCTAACGAATTCAGAGACACCCTAATTACGCTAGCAATTGGTGTAATAATCTTTATTTTATACCGATTTTTCAGAAAGTCAAAAAAATAGAAAAGAAAACGTATCTTTGTGCAAAATATCGCATTCAAAAATTTGTGCTTTTATCTGCTAATTCTTACTGCATTTAGTTCTTAACTGCCCTTTTCTTTGAATTCAATTTGAAACATTAATAATTAGTACAAAAAATTTATGGGTAGATCGCAAGAATCTTTTAATAAAAAAGAAGTAAGAAACAAAAAAGAGAAAAAAAGAAAAGAAAAAGCTGAAAAAAGAGCAGCTCGACGCGATGGTGAAAAGAAATCGAGTTTAGACGATATGATTGCCTATGTTGATAACAACGGTAACATTGTTTCTACTCCTCCACCTGAAAAAACCAAAAAAGACGAAATTAAACTGGAAGACATTGAAATTAGCGTACCTCGTGGAGGTTCGGTAGCCGATGAAGATCCAATCAAAAATGGAATTGTTACTTTCTTCAACGATTCAAAAGGATTTGGATTTATTAAAAACTCGGATACGAAACAAGATGTTTTTGTTCACATAAACAACATTATCGACGACATTAAAGAGGGTAATAAAGTTACCTATGAAGTGGAAATGGGACAACGAGGTCCTACCGCGGTTAATGTTAAAATTGATAAGTAATTAAGTTCGAATCACAATAAACATCCATCTAATTGAGGGTGGATGTTATTCTTCTTTGCTCACAGCGCTTTGCTTTTATACATCCTTTTCATGTTCCGATGATAAGTATTCGTCATTCGGGTATGAAAATAAGGATATAAAAAGTGGTCGCGTAGAACCGATTCACTTTTAAAATAACTTCGGTGAATAATTTTGGTGTTGCCTTTCGCAGTCTGAACAAAATTTAGCTGCTGCTTCCCTCTCGTAGCATTATCTTCGACATAGCTAAATTCTATTACACCACTGTCTTTATCAACCTTAATAATTTCGAAAGCTGTTGCAATGTTTTTTATTTTCAGCAAGTGCAAATTCAAATAGACAATTTGGCCGGTTTCAATCTTTTCCACATCTTCGTTCTGATAGATCAGATCATTTTTACTTTGTGAAAACAGCATAGCGAAATTCATTTTCCCAACATTCCAGGCAACTCCCGGATTTGTATAAACATAATGCGTCCAAACTTTATTTAGGCTGTCTTTAACCACATATTCTCTTTCGTGAAATTTAAAACCGTCAGTACTCGAAGTAGATTCAAGTGTAGGTTTTACATCAGAAAAAGTACTTATATCATTTTCAATCTGACGATGGAGAAACTCCTCAACCGCTTCTTCATGAATCTTCTCAAATTCCACATCAGCCAAATACATTTGAGCCTTGCTGCTAAAAGCAAGCAACAACACAGTTACAAGTGGGAAAAATATTTTATGAATCACAAGCGCCAAATTTTATGCAAATATCTAATTTTTTGTTGTTTTATCAACTCTAATTAAAAGAATTGTCGATAGAAGATCTACAATTTAGATAACGCCCAAAAGTAAAAAGAAATACTGATGCGCCTTTTCTCCCGGAAAATTATCCAAAATACGCCCTGCTGGAAAGGGCGATAAAAACGAGCAATGTGAAAAGGTAGTCCAAAAATTAATTCACCTGCTATAACCAAACAAATTATGATAAGCTAATGTTTGGAATTTGCCCTTTCCTTTTCGTTCAATTTCAATGGATACATACAGTAAATATAGTATTTGCAGCAGGAATAGTGTTGACCCCAAACATTTTTTTATAATTTATTACTTATATTTGTGATATGGATTCTTCAGGAGGCAAACCCAAAATTACGCCAAGAATAGTGTTCTATATTGTTCTGGCGTTAACAATGCTTTTTCTAACTATTTGGTTTGGATTAAGGCTAATACATTTATTGTAGAAAAATTGACTAATCCTCTAAGCATTTGTCGACAAACGCCCTATTGGTAATACCATATGGTTCGTGTTCTCCGCAACTAAAAAGTACAATTCGGCGATTATCTTTTAACTCTCCAATGGTACAGTTCGAAAAATCTGGTTTACCTGCTATCATTTTGTACATTTACCAAGCTAATAATTAATGCATGAAGATGCCCTAACAATATTAATTTATAAGAAGTCTGATTGCCAATACAAAGTAAAAATATGGATAACAACGATATAATCAGAAGAATACGATATGCCTTCGACATCAACGACTCGAAAATGATTGAAACATTTGAACTGGGAGATGCTCGGGTAACAAGGGCCGAAGTAAGCCGTTGGTTAAAGAAAGATATTGATCCGGATTATATTGCCTTATCCGATTTTCAGATGGCGGCCTTTCTAAATGGTTTTATAAGCGATAAACGTGGTAGTAGAGAAGGACTCAAGCCTAGCCCAGAACATCAACTGAATAACAATATAATACTCCGCAAAATTCGTATTGCCTTAAATTTAAAAGATACCGATATTCTTGATTTACTCCACTTGGCCGGACTTAACATAAGTAAGCATGAATTGAGTGCCTTTTTTAGAAAACCCGGACAGGATAAATATAGAGTATGCAAAGATCAGGTTTTAAGAAATTTATTAAAAGGCATGCAAATGAAATATCGCGAAAATAAAAAGCTATAATATGTCAAAATCAAACCTCTTCCTTGCTTTTCTACTGTTTTCTTCGTTCAGCTTATATGCTCAAAATAATGAGAATGAAGAATGGATTTCGCTCTTTAACGGCACTGATTTAGATGGTTGGGAAATAAAAATTTCGGATTACCAACTGGGTATGAATCTATACGAAACATTTGTTGTTGAAGACTCCATGATTCGGATTAAATATGATGGATATGAAGAGTTTAATGATGCATTCGGTCACATGTATTACGATACACCTTTTTCGTATTATAAATTAAGTTTCGATTACCGTTTTGTGGGCGAACAATTACATGGCGGTGCTACCTGGAACGTTCGTAATAGCGGAATTATGCTTCATTCGCAATCGGCAAGCAGTAACGAATTTGCCCAACACTTTCCGATTTCAATTGAATTGCAGCTATTGGGCGGCTTAAATGGGGGCAAACGCACCACTGCCAATGTTTGCACGCCCGGAACTGCAGTAGAAATGGATAATCAGGTTAATTACAAACATTGTATTAACTCAACATCGGCAACTTACCACGGCGACCAATGGGTGCATTGTGAGGCTATTGTAATGGGTGGTGAATCGATGACTTTTGTAGTTGAGGGTGATACCGTTTTACATTTCGAAAAGCCACAAGTTGGTGGTGGTTTTATTAGCAAAAGAAATGGTTTAGACTGGAATAAACATGGAATTGAGCGGGACCAAGAATTATGGGTTTCAAAAGACGGCATGATTTTAACTGAAGGATATATTGCACTGCAAGCCGAAAGTCATCCAATTGATTTTAAAAACATTAAACTGCTTAACCTTTGTGGCTGTAAAGATCCGAAAGCAAGAAACTTTAAAACCTATTACAAAAAAGATATTCGAAGTAAATGTGAATACTAAACCTTTAATCAATAAATAATGAAAAATATACTTGTAATTGCTTTTGTTCTTGGTTCGCTGACCTCATTTGCTCAAGAAGGAAAGGTATTGGACAATTTAACTGTAAAAAGTGAAATCCTTGGCATGGAACGTAACTATGCCATTTATCTCCCACCCGGTTATGAAACTTCGGAGCGAAGCTACCCCGTACTATATTTGTTGCATGGCGCCACCGATAATCACACGGGTTGGGTGCAGTTTGGCGAAATAAAACACATTGCCGACAAAGCAATTAAAAATGGCACGGCAACTGCAATGATTGTTGTCATGCCCGACGCCGACACCAAACAAATGGGCTACACAAATACTCCAAACGGGTGGAATTATGAAGATTTCTTTTTTGAAGAGTTAATGCCACATATTGAAGATAAATACCGTATTCGAAAAGAAAAACGCTACCGTGCCGTGGCGGGACTTTCAATGGGTGGAGGTGGAACGTTTTACTATGCATTGCACCGCCCCGATTTGTTTTCATCAGCATGTCCGTTGAGTGCTTCTACAGGTCCGTTAAATCGGGCCGATGTGGACCGACAAATGAAACGCCGTGGCATGGGCGATGCTACCGAAACACAAAAAGACGAATGGTTTAATAACTACAGTGTAGTTGAAATGGTAAAAACCAAAACTGAAGATGAATTAAAATCGGTAAAATGGTTCATTGATTGTGGCGATGATGATTTTCTTTTTGAAGGAAACTCGCTGGTACATATTCAATTAAAAAAACGAAATATTCCGCATGAATATCGTGTGCGCGATGGCAAACATAACTGGACTTACTGGCGCGATTCACTTCCTGTAGTGCTTGGTTTTATATCCGATACTTTTCACCAACATTAAAATATGAAACCTTATCGAGTTCTCCTTTCATTTCTTTTCCTCCTTTGTTTCATTGCCTCAAGCGGACAAATTAAATACGAGCCAAAAGACAAAGAGATACTGGAGCATATTTTAAATCAACTCAACAATAAGAAAAGTAAAACTACTACAGAGTTGGCCGTACTTGCCGGTAAATATCTGTTAGGAACACCATACCTTGCACATACCTTGGAAACCGAACCAGAGCAGTTGGTTGTTAATCTGCGTGAACTGGATTGCACCACTTATATCGAAAACTGTTTGGCAATTGCACGCATCGTAAAAGAAGGCAAATTAAGCTTCGAACGATTTGCTGAGGAGCTAACCCATATTCGTTACCGGGACAGCAAAATTAATGGCTACCCTTCGCGTTTACATTATTTTAGCGATTGGATTTATGTAAATGATAAAAAGGAATTGGTTAAACGAGTTTCAAAAGAAATTGCCAATATCCCCTTCCCGCTTGAGCTAAATTTTATGAGCAGCCATAGCGACAGTTATCAAGCGCTAAAAAACAATCCTGAGTTTATTCCAATTCTGGGGCAACAAGAGAT
>JAUVDE010000320.1 GCA_030595485.1 Draconibacterium sp. | reverse complement strand
GAACCTGAATAATGCTGAGTAAATAGCATCCCTTCTTTTGCCAATTGATCAATATTTGGCGTTTCAATTTTTGTTTGCCCATAACACCCCAAATCAGCATAACCTAAATCATCGGCCAGTATATAAATGATATTGGGTTTTGGAGTTTTTTGGGCTTCTTTTGGCTGGCACGATATATTTAGAACGGCTAATCCACCAATCAACAGGTATAAAAATAATCTCATTTTTGTTCTTTTAGTTGTCTGTGAAAAATAATTATGGGGTAGTAAAATGCTGCGTGTCCATCATCCACACAGTTCCCTTTTCGTTAATAATTCTGATTTGGTAGAAATACTTTGTGGTAGCCAATAAGTTGTCTAATTGAATTTTAGTAATTCCTTCCACAATCGAAATCTCCTTTGTGTTCGCCCATTTGTAATCGAAAGTTAGTGCATTATTTTCTCCCCAAAATACCTCAGCAGTTGTAACGTTTCCAATTCCGGCACAATCCAAAACAATTGTGGCCTCATTATTCAAAATATCTTCGGGTTGTAAGGCCTCTATTTTTTCTACAGGAAGTTTAAACAGGTCTTCAAAGCTTTCACTTTTAAGGTATTCCGGGCGTTTATCAGCACCAAGTGGATTTGATAAAATCACATCTCCGGGCTCAACAACGTTTTCATTAATTCCGCCCATTTGCATAAAGAATTTTCCCTCTTTAACTCCCCAATTCTTGTACGACAAAGAAGAATCGTCTCCCTTATGTTTCATTACATCAACCGGATACCAGCTTTTTTGCTCATCCATCAGCCAAGCACTAAAATGAACCTCTCGCATAATGTGTCCATTTCGGGTTCGTGTTGGTGGTCCTGGTTCTTCAACAAATGCTCCTGTGGTTAAATAACTTATTTCGCTTTTTTTATTAAATTTTCTTCCACAACCATATAAAGTCCATCTATTGGTTTCCGGGTGTAAATAATAACTGTAATATGTATCATAAGGAATACCCGGTTCTTTTCGAACCGCAACAACTTGTTTATTGGTTTTATAGTTTTTATATGGATTTTCACCCCTTGGTTTTACTCCGGTTCCTTCGTGACCATATTCTCCAAAAGTATAACCGGGGCCAACAGCAATTAAATGGCTAAATTGTTCCAATGGAGGTTCCTGTTCGTTTGCTCCGTATGACCACAGTGAGAAATTATACCCTCCGAAGTTTTGCGTTTTAGGCTCCCATGTTGAGCCCGTATATCCAAAAGGCGTAGTGGTTGGCTGATACATATGCACATCGGTTGTGTGGATTATATTTTCATGAATTGCCAAAACCACATTCTCTGGATTTTTGGTAGATCGCCATTGACAATGAACAGCCAGAGGTCGCCAACGCCTGTTCCAAATTTCAGCGTTTTCAGCCGCAGTACCACTTATTTGGCAACTTAGCAAATCGCCAATATTTCCCTCTGAATTCGATTTTTTAATAACTAGTTTTACCGTATAATTCCCGGCATCTTTCAGCTGGAAATACGCGCTATTCTGTTTCTGATAATTGGTAATATCCTGCGTTGATTTTAAAACAATCGTTTTTCTATTATCGTTAACTAAAACGTTAATTTCAGCACCATCCTGCTTGGGCAAGACACTCATTTCGGGAGTTACAATAAGTTCTCCTTTACTACAATTTTTAAGAGCCCAAATTATAGTATCTCCTTTTTTACTCCATCCGGTAATGTGTGATAACTTCCAACCTTTGTTATATGGTGTCCCATCTACTCGACTTTCCTCAACTGCAGAAAGATTTCCAATAGGATAAAAGAAACAATCGTTGGCGGTTAATACTATTTTTTTTTGCTCTTCAGGTGTGTCAACAATTTCGTTTTCTACAAAGTCATTTTTTCCGCATGTAACAGAAATAGCACAGATTATCAAACTTAATAATAGCAATATCCTACTCCTGTATTTATTGTTGTTAATCCTCATTCCTACTCTTTTAATCACCCAGCTCTTTTATATGAAATCTTTTTGATTCCGCCGGTACATGTTCTTTCACCATAATAGCTTCCATCTGTTTTACAATTTCCGGATGCTGAGCGGCAATATTCGTTTGTTCCTGAATATCCTCTTCCAGATTATAAAGCTCAAGATCCATATTTCCTTTAAAAATATTCTTACGTATTGCTTTCCATTTCCCCATCCGAACAGCTTGTTGCCCACCGTAAGATGGAAATTCCCAGTATAAATGTTCGTGCGCAGTCTGATTATCTCCAATTAAGGCTGGCAAAAAACTAATTCCATCGGTATCTTCCGGGGCATCAACTCCGGCTATTTCGCATAGTGTTGGCATAACATCCCAAAACGCAGAAATATGCTCCGACTCTGTTCCTGGGTTTATTTTCCCCGGCCAGGACGCTACCATTGGTGTTCGAATTCCACCTTCGTTTACATAACCTTTTCCCCAGCCATATTCGCTTTTAAAGGGACCGCCACTGTTAAACCATGGCGAATCAGTTCCGCCATTATACGTTGCTCCATTATCCGAAGTGAAAATTATCAGCGTGTTATCGTAAACGCCTAAATCTTTTAGTTGTTGAACCAGTTTGCCTACATTTTCATCGAGAAACGAAACCATTGCAGCATAGGTTGCATGCGGATAACGAGCAGGGAAATAAGCTTTATTTCCAAGATATGGTTCTTCGTCACCAAATTTATTTACATAGTAATCTACCCAACGTTTTGGTGCTTGCAAAGCGGCATGTGGAATTGGACTTGCCCAATAAACAAAAAATGGATTGTCGCTATTTTCCTTTACAAATCCGGTAAGTTCACTAAACATTACATCGGGCGAATAACTTTGCAATGTGTAATCGTTATAGCTGTTTAAATCGTATGGGTCAGTATTTTTTCCGAATTTAGTACTTGGTGCAACAGTATCGTTTCCTAGCTGAAGACGAGCACCATTTTTATATAAATGAACAGGATAATATGTGTGTGCTTGGCGCTGACAGTTGTAACCCACAAAAAAGTCGAATCCCATTTTTGTAGGAATACTGTGCGTATGCGGAGCACCAAGTCCCCACTTGCCAAACATCGCAGTTTTATATCCAGCAGCTTGCATTTTGTGCCCAATTGTAATTGTTGCTTCCGACATTGGTCGCTGCCCTTCAAGAGTTGAATCGGCAATCATCGACTCATAATTCCAAACATCGCCACGCTCTTTCCATTCGTCGTTACCGCGAACTTCAGCATGTCCCATATGTAAGCCGGTTAACAAGACACAACGCGAAGGTGCACAAACAGGAGCACCGGAATAGTGTTGGGTAAATTTAATCCCATTTTCAGCCAGTTTATCAATGTTGGGAGTTTCAATTAACTCTTGTCCAAAACATCCAAGTTCACCATAACCCAAATCGTCGGCTAAAATGTATATGATATTAGGTTTTTGTTTTGATTCTTCTTGAGCCGACTTTGCACCAGTGCAACCGTTTGCAAGAAGCAAATAACTGATAGCAAAAATGAAATAGAAATGGGTTCTGGATAAGTTCATTTTACTTTTTTAAAATGTGTTTAGCTATAAATAATGCTACAATTTTCCTATTCAATGCTGTAACATTTTTATTTGAAATGATAGTTTTTGACTATTCACAGTTCTCAAGGTTTAACCGCAAGAAATTAAGATGGATAAAAAACACCATCATGCAATAATCAGATTTTAGCCTTATTACAGAAAAATTTGGTTAAATCAGGAGGAAGAAAACTCTCCCTCCTGATTATCTAACTAACCAAACTATTTTATAAAAAACAGAAACTAACTATTCCCATCCTGGGTTTTGAACAATATTTGGATTCAAAACTATTTCGTTAGACGGAAGAGGTTCCAGATAATAATATTCCGGCACACCCGGTGGCACACCAAATACTTTCACATAACCTTCAGTACCTCCACCAGAAATAGGAACTTTGTTGTTATAATCGCTACCAACAATCCAACGACCTACTTTTTCATCAGCTCCATATTCAACTAATTTCTTCCAACGTTTAATATCTAAAGCGCGGCCAAATCCTTCACCGAAATACTCCACAAAACGTTCGCGACGAATCTCCCACATAATTGGGTCAACATCCGAATCGCGTGTTGGATCGTCGGGAATACTTGAAAGCATCAGCGGATCAACATCACCACGTTCTCTTAATTTATTTATGGTAGCATCAGCAACAGTTTGGTCAAACTGTCCTAATTCCTTCATAACCTCTGCATGATTAAGTAATTTTTCACCCATACGGAAAAGAGGTGTATCGTGCGAATCCTGACCTTGTAATCTACTAATTGTATTATAGTACTTGTGAAAAGCATAACCCGAATAAGTTACGTTGAAACCAGCGCCTCCATTAAATTTTCTGAAGTGAGGAGAAACTCTAACAATCAGTCC
>JAUVDE010000412.1 GCA_030595485.1 Draconibacterium sp. | reverse complement strand
ATATCTTTCGATACTACTATTTTATCAGCTCAACGCTTCGTTTTACAAATTTATCAAGGTCGGCTCCTTTTAACAAACCATTGGCAAGTAAAGCCAAGTCAACCATTTGTTTGGCAACCTTACTTTCTTTTCCGAACTCCGATAACTGACCACGTTTGTTTTCTTCCAACTTGGCTAATTCCGAATTTAAAGTTTCCAACTGCTCTTTTTCTGCCGATGGAATTTCCTCTTCTTTTTTACCCTCTTTGGCTTTCTCAAGAACAGTAATTTCATCTTTCTTAGCAGTCAAATCAACACCTAGTTTTTCTAACTTAGTACCTAGTTTTTTATCTTTAGTATCCAACACTTGTTTCACCAATGGGTGAGTTGTATTTACCACCAAATTTAAACTCTCTGGCATATCTCCGTACATGCTCATACCACCTTGCGAAGCACTCATGTCTTTCATTCGGCGCATAAATTCGCTGCGGGTAATTACCATTGGCGAACCGGTTTCACCCAAGTCCTGAAAATCAACAATAAACTGATACTCTGAATCTGCTGGGCAAACTGCCTGAAATACCGGTGACAATTCTTGCTTTTGAACGAAAGTCAACTCATCTTTTGCAGCATCTTCCTTTTTAATAAGATTGTCAGCCACATCCGAGTCAACACGCACAAAACGTTTGTCGGTATATTTTTGCTCAAATTTATTAATGAGGTGAGGTGCTAGTACATCATCCAATTCAATTACATCGTAACCTTTATTTTTAGCTGCTTCAACAAATGTAAATTGCTCTTCAACATTGGTTGTGTACAAATAAATGGTATTGTTGTCTTTATCGGTCTGAGTGTCTTTAACAAGCTTTTCGTACTCTTCCCAGTTGAAATAATTACCCTCGGTATTTTTCAACAAGAAAAAATTCATGGCACGTTCGTTAAACTTATCTTCAGTTAACATTCCGTACTCGATAAATATTTTCAAGTCGTCCCATTTGCTTTCAAAATCTTCGCGGCTGTCTTTGTAGATTTGATGTAAACGGTCGGCCACTTTTTTGTTAATGTGACTACTAATTTTCTTCACATTCGAGTCGCTTTGCAAATACGAGCGCGAAACATTCAAAGGAATATCAGGCGAGTCGATTACACCATGCAACATTGTCAAAAATTCAGGAACAATTCCTTCAACCGAATCGGTAACAAATACCTGGTTGCTGTACAATTGAATTTTGTTTTTTTGAACCTCGAAATTACTTTTGATTTTTGGGAAGTATAAAATACCGGTTAGGTTAAACGGGTAATCCACATTTAAATGAATATTAAATAGTGGATCCTCTCCCATCGGATACAATTTTCGGTAGAAATCTTTGTAATCCTCGTCTTTTAAGTCAGCTGGCATTTTTGTCCAAGCCGGTGCAATATCGTTTATCTGATTGTCTTCGTCGGTAGCAACTTCAGCACCATCTTTCCAATCTTTTTTCTTTCCATAAATAACAGGAACAGGAAGGAATTTACAGTATTTATTCAGAATCTCAGAAATTTTTGAGTCTTCTAAAAATCCTTTTTCCTCATCGCTGATGTACATTACAATGTCGGTACCAACATTTTCTTTTTCAACTTCTTCAAGCGTAAACTCGGGACTACCATCGCAGCTCCATTTTACAGCCTGCGCACCTTCTTGGTGCGATTTAGTGATTACATCTACCGTGTCAGATACCATAAACGAACTATAAAAACCAAGTCCGAAATGACCGATAATAGCGTTGGCATCGTCTTTATACTTATCAAGGAAATCGTTAGCACCCGAAAAAGCAATTTGGTTAATGTACTTTTCAACTTCCTCAGCAGTCATTCCAATTCCCATATCAGAAATGGTAATGGTTTTTGCCTCAGCATCTAGTTTTACAGTAACTTTTGCATCGTTTAAATCGCCTTCGTATTCACCTTTAGAAGCTAGCGTTCTTAATTTCTGTGTTGCATCTACTGCATTCGACACAATCTCTCTTAAAAAAATGTCGTGGTCAGAATAAAGAAACTTTTTAATAATTGGGAAAAGATTCTCACTGGTAACACCAATTTTTCCTGTTTGCATTTTTATATCTTTTTTAGTTTTACTTTTAATTCAATGTTCGGGCTAAAGTCAAACCTTGTGCCATTTCGTTATTGTGACTATTTGACAGAAACAATCTGACGAATGCTGAAATTTGGACATTCTCAAACTGCATATTCCTGACAAGCTTCTATTAAAATGACAAAATCAGAATATTATTAATCAATTTTATGATATTTACACGCTATTAATTCACCCAAAGTGACTTAATTTGTGCCGTTTAAGAAAAAGTTGTTTATGAGCAGTTTAGAAAAGCATTTCGAGAAATTCAGAAAAAACATTGTGGGTATCGATCAGGAGTTTGAATCTCCTTACGGATCGCAAAAAATAATATATGGCGACTGGATTGCCAGTGGTCGATTATACCGCCCAATAGAATGCAAAATTACCGACGAACTGGGACCTTACGTAGGCAATACGCATACAGAGACCAGCGAAACCGGAATTCGAATGACCCACGCTTATCATAAATCGCACCAGCTAATTAAGCAACACGTAAATGCCGGCCCCGACGATGTAATTATTACAGCCGGTTTCGGGATGACGGCTGTAATCAATAAATTTCAGCGTATACTTGGTTTAAAATACTGTGGGAAAATATCGGGAAAAAACTGCATCGCCGAACGTGAACGACCTGTGGTTTTTATTACCCATATGGAACATCACTCGAACCAAACTTCGTGGTACGAAACCAGTGCCGACTGTATAGTTGTGGAGCCAGGAGAAGGGATGCTTGTTGATCCGAACAACCTTAGAAAGGCGCTGGAGAAATACAAAGACAGAACTTTTAAAATAGGTTCGTTTACAGCCTGTTCGAATGTAACAGGAGTACGCACACCCTACTTCGAATTGGCAAAAGTTATGCATGAGTTTGGTGGTGTTTGTTTTATCGACTTTGCCGCTTCGGCTCCTTACGACGAAATTAGCATGCACACGGAAGACCCATTGGAAAAGCTGGATGCTGTTATGTTTTCACCACACAAATTTCTAGGTGGACCAGGCTCATCGGGTGTGATTGTTTTTGATGCTTCGATGTATAAAAACGAAGTGCCGGATGCACCTGGAGGAGGAACCGTTGACTGGACAAACCGTTGGGGTAACTACAAGTATGTTGATGATATTGAAACACGTGAAGATGGTGGTACTCCGGGATTCCTGCAATCGATAAGAACAGCCTTGTGTTTCGAGTTAAAA
>JAUVDE010000123.1 GCA_030595485.1 Draconibacterium sp. | reverse complement strand
CAATGGAAGAAGCGGAAGAATTGGCACACCGCTCGAAGTTAACAGCCAGTGCTGCTTACTACGTTAGTTTTGCCCGCACATTAGAGTACGGCAGTAATAATATGCAAAATGTTGCAATAGTTGCTTCTACTTATAACATTTACGATACCTGGAATCTGGACATCGACAGAGGGAGGTATTTCACCGAAAATGAAATGCGATCGGGTTTTCCGATTACTGTGATTGGGAACGAGGTTGCCGAGCGACTTTTTGAAGGGATGAATCCAGTAGGAAGAACCATAAAAATACAGGGCCATAAGTTTCGGATTATTGGAGTTTTTGAAAAGAAAGGTCAGTTCGGAACCAACATGGATAAAAACATTTTGATAAGCGCCGTAAAATCGTTTACCATGATTGATGTGCGTCGTCGGGACCGCGGACAAGCCATTTGTGCCAAGTCGAGGCCAAACACCGATAGTGATGAATACATCGCAGAACTGGAAGGCATAATGCGTGGCATAAGAAGTCTGCGTCCGGTGGAAGACAATGATTTTGCATTAAACGAAACAAGCTTAATCTCGAACCAAATGGATGCCATTTTTGGTGTATTTAATTTGGCCGGAGCTATTATCGGTGGTTTTTCAATTATTGTTGGAGGCTTTGGAATTGCTAACATTATGTTTGTCTCGGTAAAAGAACGAACTAAAATTATTGGCATTCAGAAATCGCTGGGAGCCAAACGTTACTTTATACTTCTACAGTTTATTTTCGAAGCAATTGTGTTATCCATAATCGGCGGTATTATTGGTTTAATCCTGATTTACTTCGGAACACTAATTGCTAGTTACGCTACTGATTTTGCCATCATCCTAACGGTTGGGAACATTATTAACGGATTACTAATTTCTAGTATAATTGGTTTTATTGCAGGATTTATGCCAGCGAGAGCAGCTGCAAAACTCGACCCGGTAATTGCAATTAATTCAGTTTAAACTAAATCAAAAAAATATCCTGATATCATTAGGTAAATCATCATTCCTAGTACATCATTCATTGTTGTAATAAATGGGCCGGTTGCAAGAGCAGGGTCTATTTTAAATTTGTTTAGCACCAATGGAATTACAGTTCCAAACAGCGAAGCAAATAGAATTACAATAAATAGCGATATGGAAACCGATAAGGTTAAATTCATATCGCCATACTTAAAATGATTGAAAAGAAATATTAATAGCGAGAATATTGCTGCTGTAAAAAAAGCAACCGAAACTTCTTTAAAAAGCTTACGTGCTGGTGTTTCCAAATCTTTTACACCACTTGCAATACTTTGCACAACAATTGAAGATGATTGTACCCCTACATTACCAGCCATTGCAGCAATTAATGGAATAAAAAATGCCAACTTGGTTACATCCTTTAAGGAATCTTCATATTGCCCTAAAACGACTGCTCCCAAAATACCTCCCAACAAGCCAATTAAAAGCCATGGGAAACGTGCTCTGAGAATTTCCCAAACTTTATCGCCGGGTTCAACATCGCCCGTAATACCCGATACCATTTGGTAATCTTTTTCGGCTTCTTCACGAACAATATCAATAACATCATCGAAAGTAATTCGCCCTTTTAAACGACCAATATCGTCTACAACCGGAATAGCAACCAAGTCATACTTATCCATAATCTCGGCCACTTCTTCCTGGCGCGTATCGGTGGTTACCCGTTTAATTTCAGGGTCGTATAAGTTTGAAATTTTTGCGTTTGTATGATTTAAAATCAGGTTTTTAAGCGACAAAAGTCCTTTCAGCTTTTCTGTATCGTCAACCACATAAATATAAAATATCTCGTCAACCTCTTCGGCCTGAACACTAATTTCTTTTAGGCAAGTAGCCACAGTCCAGTTTTCGTTAACTGCAACCAACTCTTTTGCCATGATACCACCCGCAGAATCTTCGTCGTATTCCAAAAGGTCAACGATATCTCCGGCTTGCTCTATATCCTCTATTTCGTTCAGTACTTCTTTCTGAACTTCTTCATCCAATTCGGCAACAACATCGGCAGCATCATCCGAATCCATGTACTCGATAAATTTGCTGGCAATAAATTCGGGAGGTAGTACCTTTAAAAAACGTTTACGATCGTGTTCATCAATTTCAACCAGAACATCTGAGGCTTTTTCTCCATCCAACAACAAATAGATAAATTTCGCCTCCTCGGCATTCATGTCCTCCAATATCTCGGCAATATCTGCCGGATGCAGGTCTTCGATTAAGGCAACAACTTGTTCCTTATTCTCCTCTTCAACTAATATTTTTAGCTGCTCGATATTCTCTTTAGTGATTTCATAGCTCATAACTCACTTTTTTCGAGGTTTTCGATTTTACAAGTTAGATCAATAAATGCATCAACCGATAATTGTTCAGGACGTTTTTGCGCATATTCTTCGGGCAAATTCTCGCAAAGACTTTTTAATGAATTACGTAACATTTTACGCCGCTGGTTAAAGGCTGCTTTAATAACCTTTACAAAAAACTGTTCGTTACACGGAAGCTCGGCAAGTTTATTTCGTTTTAAACGAATGACAGCCGATTTTACTCTTGGCGGTGGATTAAAAACGCCTTCACCTACCGTAAATAAATATTCTATATCGAAAAAAGCCTGAAGTAACACACTTAAAATTCCGTACGCTTTTTTACCATGTTTCGAAGCAATTCGTTCGGCAACTTCCTTTTGTATCATTCCTACTGTTTCAGGAATTTGATTTCGCATTTCAAGAACACGAAAGAATATTTGAGACGAGATATTGTATGGGAAATTACCGATAATACTAAACTGTCCTTCAAATCGTGAAGAAATATCAGACTTTAGAAAGTCTTCGGACCAAATGTGTTTTAAATCAGGAAAATTTTGTTCTAAATATTCAACTGAATCGCGATCGATTTCTACTACATGCACATTAAGTTCGGGGCGTTGAAGTAAATATTGAGTAAGCACACCTGTTCCAGGACCAATTTCCAATACATCAGAAACGTCGGTTCCAAGGCTGTCAACAATTTTCCGAGCAATGTTCTGATCGGTTAAAAAATGTTGACCTAAATTCTTTTTTGGTCGTACAAAACTCATAATACTCGCCTTCTTTCATTTTCAATTCGTACTTAATCGCTTTTTTAGCATAAAAAATAAAACAAATTTATATTTTTGTTGGCTAAAATAGCTATGCCTTAGGCAATTTTTTCGCGTCCCGAAAGTAGTAAAAATTTAAGGGAATAAACGTTGGCGTAAAAAGAATGCTGTAAAAATCTAAATTTTGAAAAAAACGATCATTAAGATTCTTCAGTTCTTAGGATTCTTTGCTTTGGGTGCCTTTGTATTTTGGCTTATTTACAAAGATCAGAATATTGACCGGATAAAAACGGTTCTTAAAAATGATGTTAACTACTGGTGGGTGGCGTTATCGCTATTCCTGGGGCTTTTAAGCCACATCAGCCGCACGCTACGATGGGGATTAATGATTGAACCCATTGGCCATAAACCTCGTTTTATTAATACTTTCCTGGCAGTGATGGTTGGCTACTTAATGAATATGGCCTTTCCTCGAATGGGGGAAGTTTCGCGCTGTGGAGTATTATCGCGTTACGAAAAGATATCGTTTACAAAACTATTTGGGACTGTGGTTGCCGAGCGACTTGTTGATTTAATTTCGCTACTTATTTTACTCGGAATTATTATTGTTGCACAGTTTGGAAAAATGCTTCATTTTGTAAATGATAATCCTGAAATTCAGGAAAAATTGCAGGGAGCATTCACTTCACCCTATTTACTTATAACATTAGTTGTTCTCGCAATTCTAATTTTTGTTTTCAGAAATGCTTTTAAAGAAACTGCCTTTTTCAAAAAAATACTCGAAATAATTAAAAATTTCAAAGAGGGTTTTATCTCCATTCGAAACATAAAAAAGAAAGGGTGGTTTTTCTTTCACTCAGTATTTATTTGGCTGATGTATTATGTAATGTTATACATGATATTTTTTGCTTTCGAGTTTACTGCCGATCTAAACCCAATTGCCGGCTTAACAACTTTTGTTTTGGCAAGTTTTGGAATGGTTGCTCCTGCTCCTGGAGGTTTGGGTCCTTGGCATTTTATGGCTAAAGAAGCACTTTCGCTTTATGGAGTTGCCAACGAAAATGGAATTATCTTTGCTTTTGTGGCCCACTCTTCAATGACCGGGATGATTATTGTAATTGGCATAATATCTGTATTAATTCTTCCGTTTATTAACCGAAGGAAAGTGGTGAACGAGGAAGAAACGGAACAGGTAGTAACTAGCTAGTAAAAACGAATAACAATAGACGTACCAAATCGCGATACTCAAATCAATTAATGAGTGAACATAAAATTTGGTCGTCGCGTTATCCCAACTGCTATCTGGGTTATTTTAGCATCTGAATCCAACAAATCCGAAATACGTTCGGAATGGCTTATTTCTTATTTTATTGAATTGAAATTTGAGGATTAAAACTTGAGGATTAATTAGAAGTGAACATCGAACTATTCATATCGAAAAGGTTGTTTTTTGATAAGGCAAATAAAAAGCTTTTATCGCAACGAATTATTCGTATCGCTTTGGCTGGAATTGCATTGGGGCTTGCGGTTATGATTATCGCCGTTGCTGTTGTAACGGGTTTTAAAGGCGAAATTCGCAATAAAATAATTGGATTTGGTTCGCACATTCAGATTATAAACTACGACTCTAATAATTCATACGAAACACAGCCTATTTCGCGCAAGCAACCTTTTCTCCCAACGGTACAATCTATTCCGGAAGTAAAATATGTACAGGTTTTTGCCACCAAGCCGGGAATGATTAAAACCAACGATTACATTCAAGGCATTGTTTTAAAAGGGGTTGATACCGATTACAGTTGGGACTTTTTTGCAGAAAACTTGTTAGAAGGAAAACTACCTGCAATTAATGATAGCTCTCGTACGAAAGAGATTCTTGTGTCGGCAAAAATATCGAAACTGTTACAACTAGAGCTAAACGATTTGGCAGTGTTCTATTTCATCAACGAAAAAGAAGTAATTCCCCGAATGCTCCAGCTAAAAATTAGTGGAATCTACAATACAGGATTCGACGAATTTGATCAGTTATTTATTATCGGTGACATAAAACAAATACAACGTTTAAACAATTGGACAGCAGACCAAATTACAGGTTTCGAGGTACAGGTAAATAACTTTTTTCAAGTTGAAAATATTGAACAACAAGTACGGAACAGCGTCATTCAATTCCGTAGCGAAGATGCAGACATTCTTCGAACTACAAGTATTACACGCCAACACCCACAAATATTTAGCTGGCTAAACATTCTCGATATGAATGTTTGGATAGTACTCATTTTAATGGTTATGGTGGCAGGGTTTAATATGGTTTCGGGCTTACTTGTTCTTATTCTCGAACGCAGCACTATGATAGGCGTTTTAAAAGCTATGGGAAGCCCAAACTGGAGCATCCGCCGAGTATTTATTTACCTTTCAGTTTTCCTTACTGGTCGCGGAATGCTTTGGGGAAATATTATTGGCATGACAATAATCCTGCTTCAACAAACATTCCATCTTATAAAACTCGATCCTGCCTCCTATTATGTCACATTCGTTCCGATGAATTTCTCCTTGCTTCACCTATTACTCCTTAATATTGGAACTATTGTAATTACCTCAATAATACTTATTATACCGAGTTATTTCATCAGTAAAATCTCACCCGATAAAACCATTCGTTTCGATTAAAGAAGGACTTTTTTAAAATCAATCTCGAATAAATAACCTCGCTTTAAATAACTACCAAGTGAGTATCTATCTTATCTGTATCTTTTCCGTTTATCTATTTTTTCTATTTTTGAAAGATGGCTGTTAAACAATTCATTAAAAAAGCGCTTACGCAAAAGTTCCAGGGCAATCCTTCGCACAAAAAGATGCTACCTCCAGGACGCCTATTAAAAGCTACTCCTGCTGATAAAATCCAGGTAAAAAACAGTAGCGTACTATTGTTACTATTTGAAGAAGACAGTGTATTGAAAGCTTGCCTGATAAAACGTCCGGCACACATGAAACACCATGCCGGGCAAATTGCACTTCCCGGAGGACGAATGGATGTAGGCGAAACCGACATTGAAACAGCCTTGCGCGAAACCGATGAAGAAATTGGTATATCAGCAGATAAGATTGAAATACTGGGGAAACTCTCAGAATTTTATGTGGAGGTCAGTAGATTTGAAATTCAACCCATTGTTGGCTGGTTAAACGAAGTACCAAAAACGACTCTTAACTATGATGAAGTTGAGAAAATAATCTTTTTCCCGATTGGAGATTTCAAACCACCTTATGCTGAAATAGAACTTGAAACCCTCACAGGCAAATTAAGTGTTCCTTGCATTAAATTTGATGGTGAAATTATTTGGGGAGCCACAGCTATGATTTTGTCCGAGTTTTATGATTTAGCGAAGTCAATTTTAGACTAATCGTAAAATGCCCAAGAAACTCCTAAACGAAAAGTAGAGCGGTTCATCGGATAATGTGGCGTTGTCATATATACCCCACCCAAAAAGTTTGTTCCTATATTCATCATCTTAAAAAACACACGCGTACGTTTTAGCCTAACGCTTGCATACACATCAATATATGCATAGTTTCCATACTCCTTTGCGTTTTGCAAATAAAACAATCCGGTTGAAGGAGCATAGGCATCGGCGTAATACTTTGTATTGTACCGTACGTCAGAACCAATCTGTGTAAATAGCACTTTCGAGATGGTAAATTGATAATACGCAGAAACCAAGGCTGATAAATCTGGCAAGTGCATATATTTTTCATTGGATGCCTTTTGCCAAAGCAGTTGTGTTCTGAAATGAAGATTACGGAAAGTAAAGTCTTTGTCAACATAGGCGGATAGAACTAGAATTTCATCCCCAGTTTGTGCGGGTGTTCCTATGGTATCGTTATAAATGTGGTTATTTATAATTGCGTATTTTGCTCCTATCTTAAACTTTCGCTGCTGCATCCGAAATTCTGCTCCAAGCGTCATTCGTTGCTCCATGTCGAAATTATTCGTCCACTTTACATGATTGGAGCTAAAATTTTCTTGAAAATAATCAGCCACTGTATTTTCGAAGGCACCTGTAAAACGAATTGAAGCCGCAGAATCACCACGGAAAGTAAAAGGCTTCTGTATATCACCATATAACTCAACCTGTCCTGAATTGCGTCCGGCTAGATAAATCTTTCCATCAAAATTCCATCTCCAAAATTTGCCAGTTTCTCGAAATATCCCACCACCAACATACAAATTAGAATATTTAATGTCAGTCTCAGTATGAGTAGTATCACTTTTCCGCTCTCCCGGCATTATTCCACGGCTAAGCTCATGTCCAAAATAAGCACGTTTCCCAAAAGTAAATTTCTTGCTTTCGCTTTCGTACTGTTTTAACTGAACAACATTACTCAACTCATTAAAACGAACTAAATCGGTGGTATAATAATCACCAAAATATGTATTTTCGAAAAAGTCATTATCCTCCTTTTCATTTTCGTAAAACTCGTGTTTGTTTCGGTCGTAATTAAACGAATATAAAATACCTAACACAGGAACAAATGTTTCAGTTTCCATCTCATCCTCGTTATCGATCCATTTACCTATACGATATTCTACATCAGCAAAATAATTAGTATTTCCAATCTTAGTTCGAGTATCAATTAAATTAGTAGCCCAGAACTCCGGTGGAGATCCTTGCTCTAAAAGCGAATCACTTATTATCCCGCCATTCTCACCATTAGTAACCGAATTTGAAATAAAACCTCCATATACATTCCAGTTGTCTTTATTGTAACTTGTATATAATGTAACAAAGTTATTCCGCGACTCCTGGGCATTATACTGTCCATCCGATTTCTCCTGATTCGTTTTAAAAGTAAAATTCCAAAATGGTGTGATGTTTCGCGAATGAATTACATTAAATCGGGTTTCGTTATTTTTTGATTTATTTTCGCTTTGACTAAAGTCTAAACGTGTATAAGGTGTTGTTGTATTGTAGAAATCGAGTGATGATGGAAATATGAAGTAGGGTTCACGTGTTCTTCCAAAAAAGTAATTGGTTGAATACTTTCGATTAAAAAAGTTATTATCAAGTGCTGGGGTTCCATAGTTACCCAGAAAAGTTGCAGTAATGGTATTTTTATATACCGGATGAAATATATGAAAGTAATCGTGCAATGTATCAAGCTTAGTGGAGTCTAGAAAAGCACCGTATCCCTTAAGTTGCCATAAAGCTATTTTAGATTCAACTATTTTCTCCTGTGGCTCATCGTCCTCTCCAGGCTCTTCCACCCCAAATTCCTCCTCTTCCATTCCGGGCAGTTGAGCCATAGAAAGCACAGGAATAAGGAAAAAAAACAAACATGTAATAAAACTAAAATATGCTCTACACATATGGTATCGAATTTACTGCACAAAACTAAAAAAAGCATTTAAGCTATGCCTAAATGTTAAGTACTTTTTAGCTTAATTAACAACAATAAAAAAGCCCGTGCTCAAAAGAACACGGGCTTAGGATTAAATTGGCAACGACCTACTCTCCCACTTTTACGCAGTACCATCGGCGCTGACGGGCTTAACTTCTCTGTTCGGAATGGGAAGAGGTGGTGCCCCGTCGC
>JAUVDE010000238.1 GCA_030595485.1 Draconibacterium sp. | reverse complement strand
GTTCCATATTCTGTGGGTACTTTTACCTATGATTGTATGGTACATTTTCAGGCAAAAACGCTTCACTGCCAGCATCCAGGTATCGTCAACAGCGTCGGTATTTAAAGCGCCAAAAACCATCAGACATTATTTGCGCCACCTGGTTTTTATCTGCTTGCTAATTTCATTCGGATTTTTTGTGGTGGTTTTGGCTCGTCCACAATCATCGCGTAACTGGGAGAAAAGCACCACCGAAGGAATTGACATTGTAATTGCACTTGATATTTCAAGTTCTATGTTAGCACAAGATTTTCACCCCAACCGTTTGGAGGCTGCTAAAAATGTAGCAATGGAATTTATTTCGGGACGTGAATACGACAGAATGGGTTTAGTAGTTTTTGCCGGCGAAGCATTTACACAGTGCCCACTAACAACAGACCGTGCTGTTCTACTTAATCTTTTTAAAGATATTAAAAGTGGTATTATTGAAGATGGAACTGCAATTGGAAACGGACTGGCAACATCGGTTGCTCGAATAAAAGACAGTGAAGCCATTAGCCGCGTTGTTATTCTACTTACCGATGGTGAAAATAACCGTGGTGAAGTTGCTCCGGTAACTGCCGCCGAAATTGCAAAAACCTTTGGAATTCGTGTTTATACGGTTGGTGTGGGAAGTATTGGAACTGCGCCCTACCCTGTGCAAACACAGTTTGGTGTGCAATTGCGCGACATGCCCGTTAAAATTGATGAAGAGACTTTGCAGGAAATTTCAAATCTAACCGATGGGAAATATTTCCGGGCAACGAGCAATAGTAAATTAGAAGAGATTTATAAAGAAATTGACGCACTTGAGAAATCAAAAATTGATGTAAAAGAGTTTAGCCACAAATCGGAAGAGTTTTTGCCATTTGCCTTGCTCGGAGCTTTGTTCTTAATTGTTAGTCTTTTCATGCGTGTTACTTTATTCAGAAGTATCCCATAAAGTTGTGAAGAATGGAAATGTTTAGATTTGGAAATATCGAATATTTATGGGGCTTGCTAATTATTCCAATGCTCACCCTGTTTTTTATGTGGTCGCGCATTTCGCGACGCCGCGCCTTAAAAAAGTTTGGGCAAAAAGAAATTCTGGATGTATTAATGCCATTTAGTTCGAAAAACCGACCACGGTTTAAGTTCTTGGTTTTAATGTTGGCTCTAGCATTTTTTATTGGAGGAATTGCCCGCCCTCAGTTTGGCTCGAAACTTAAAACGGTAAAACGCGAAGGTGTTGAACTGATTATTGCCCTCGATGTTTCGAACAGTATGATGGCGGAAGATATTCAGCCCAATCGATTGGAGCGCGCCAAACGTGCCATTGACCGGTTGGTTGACCGACTAAAAGATGATAAAATTGGCTTGATTGTTTTTGCCGGCGATGCTTACACGCAGCTGCCAATTACAAGCGATTATAATTCAGCCAAATTATTTTTGAATTCGGTGAATACGCAAATTGTACCCAAACAGGGAACTGCAATTGGTGCGGCAATAGATTTGGCAAGGCGTTCGTTTACTCCAAACGGAGAAGCCAATAAAGCTATTATAATTATTACCGATGGAGAAAACCACGAAGACGATGCCATTTCAGCGGCGGAAGGAGCGGTTGAAGAAGGGATAATTATTCTTACCGTTGGAATGGGACTACCTTCGGGTTCGCCAATTCCAGTGTTGCGTAATGGTCAAACCGATTATTTGAAAGACCGCGAAGGGAATGTTGTAGTTACAAAATTGAACGAGCCAATGCTGGAGCAAATTTCAGCTGCCGGAGAAGGAATTTACGTACGTGCAAACAATGCACAAGTTGGGTTAAATGCACTGTTCGATGAGATAGGAAAGATGGAAAAACAGGAAATGGAGTCGAAAACCTTTTCGGAATACGACGACCAATTTCAGTGGTTCTTTGCTGTGGGATTGTTTTTATTGATACTTGAATTTGTAATTCTGGATCGTAAAAACAGGTATTTAAAGAATATTAAGTTGTTTGGAACAAAATAGAATCAAGATGCAAGACACAAGAATCAAGACGCAGAATCTTGATACTTGATACTTGATACTTGATACTTGAATCTAAAAAAAATGAGACGATTATATTTCATATTATTTATACTAACACTTTCGCTTACTGTGTTTGGGCAGAACGAAAGGAAATTTGTGCGTAACGGGAACAAACTGTTTATGCAGGCTGTTCGTGATACAACTCAGGTAGACTCGATAAAATTTAGCAATGCTGAAACTGAATATCGCAAAGCATTGGAAAAACGCCCCGATGACTTAAAGTGGAATTACAACCTTGCTGATGCCATGTACAAACAGCAACGTTTTGAGGAAGCTGAAGGAAAATTCACCGAATTGGCTGAAAAAATGGAAGAACCGGTTGAACGTGCCCGAGTCAACCATAATTTGGGTAACACACAATTAATGCAAGAGAAATTGGATGAAAGTATTGAATCATACAAAAAAGCATTACGTGATAATCCTACTGATATTGAAACCAAGTACAACTTGGCTTATGCGCAATTACTAAAGAAAAAGAAAGAAGAACAGGAGAAGAAAGACCAGGACAAGGACAAAGATCAGGATAAAGATAAAGACAAGGATAAAGACGAAAACAAAGATCAGCAGGATAAAAACAAAGACCAGAATAAAGATCAACAGGATAAAAACCAAGATCAACAAAATAAGGACCAGCAGCAAAAGCAACAACCGCAACAAAATAAAATTTCGAAACAAGATGCAGAGCAGTTGTTACAAGCTTTACAAAATGACGAACGCGATATTCAAGATAAAGTAAAAAAAGAAAAAGCGGCAAAAGCCAAGCGTTCAAAATCGGAAAAAGAATGGTAGACCAGTTGACAGTCACAGTTGCAGTTCACAGTAAAGACAAGGCATGCCTTGTCTCGTAAATAGAAGAGATGCAGTAACTAACAACTAACAAAAAATTAATTATTATTGAATAATCAAAAACATTTAAAAGCAATTGAACAAAAACAATAATTTTGTAGGCTTTAAAACAACGATGAAAAAACTGATAACATATATATTTCTATTTTGCACGGTATTAACAGTACAAGCAGCAAAGACAAAATTCACAATGTCTGCGCCAAGTGCCGTCGAAATGGGTAAACAATTCCGCTTAAGTTTTTCCTTAAACGAACGCGGAAGCAGTTTGCAACTACCACCGGGATTAAGCGATAATTTTCAAATCTTAATGGGACCAAGTCAGGGCTCGTCTACCAGTATTCGAAATGTTAATGGAAAAACCACCACTGTAGTAAATTACTCATTCACCTATATTCTTCGAGCAAAAAAGGAAGGCAGCTTTGAAGTTCGACCGGGCTCTATTCAAGTTGGCGGAAAAGTAATTGAATCGAACTCATTGAAAATAAAAGTTGTAAAAGCACAAGCAAAACCTACCCAACCGAAAAGTAGCGGAGGACAACCACAAAGCGCCTCACAAAATATTCAACTCGACAAAGACAATCTTTTTGTACGTGTAGCTTTAAGTAAAATTAATGCGTATCGAGGAGAGCAAATAATTGCAACCGTAAAACTTTATGTAAATCCTAATATTCCAATTGCAGGATTCGATGAAGTAAATCTTCCAACCTATGAAGGTTTTTACACACAAGACATTGAAATTCCACAACAAATTAATTTTACGCGCGAAGTTTACAACGATAAAATATACCAGGTTGGCATTCTTAAGAAGACCATTCTTTTTCCACAACAAAACGGGAAACTGAAGATTGAACCAATTAGCATGGCACTTTTGGTGCGTCAGCAAGTAAAAGCCCGTAGCTTTTTCGATGATTTCTTTGACAACTACAGAACGGTAAAAGCACGTATTAACAGTGCAGCAGTTACTGTAAATGTGAAAGATTTACCAACAGCACCCGCCAATTATTTAGGTGGTGTGGGTAACTTTAATATTACTTCGGAAATAAGTAGCGAAAATGTAACAACAAACGATGCGGTTACCTTAAAAGTTAAAGTTACAGGTAATGGAAATATCCGTTTGGTTCGAAACCCTGAATTAGAATTGCCCAGCGATTTTGAAGTGTACGACCCACGCGCTACTGACAATGTAAAAGCAAGCGACAATGGCGCATCGGGAAGCAAAACTATCGAGTACTTGTTCCAACCTCGTTTTGAAGGAGATTACACCATCCCTTCATTGAAATTTGCCTACTTTAATCCTTCAACAGGAAAATATGTAACGAAAGAGACTCCGCAATATACACTTCATGTTGTAAAAGGATCTGAAGAGCAATCGACCACAGTTATTAGTTCACTCCGGAAAGAAGATGTTCAGCTTATTGGGCAGGATATACGATTTATTAAAACAGGGAATCCGGCTTTAAAAGCAAAAGGAAACACCTTCTACGGAAGTCTTCCATTCTACCTGATTTATTTAATAAGCGCCTTGCTTTTTGTTGTGTTGTATTTTGTTTACCGTAAAAAAGCACGCGAAAATGCCAACATTGCTTTGGTACGAAATAAAAAAGCCAACCGTATTGCTATAAAACGTTTAAAAGCGGCATCCGGCTTTATGAAACAAAATAACAACGAAGCCTTCCACGATGAAATACTTAAAGCATTCTGGGGCTATTTAAGCGACAAACTTGGAATTCCGGTTGCTGACTTAAACCGCGAATCGGCAATTACTCGTTTACAAGAAAGAAATGTAGAAGAGCTCGTTATCAAAGACTTCGAAGAAGTGGTTGAACAATGTGAATTTGCTCGTTACGCTCCATCAGGAGGTTCAGAAGCACGACAGGAATTGTATAAAAAAGCAGAATCGACAATGAGCCGATTTGAAAAACAGATAAAACGATAGAAATGATGAAAAAAATTATAGCACTCATATTAGTCGTTGCTCCTCTTTTTCTCGCCGCTCAGCAAAATAATGAACAGCTTTGGGAAAAAGCCAATGCTTATTTCACAACTGAAGAATACCAACAAGCTCTTTCTGCATACGAATCAATTGCAGCAAGCGGTGAAGAGTCAGCCAAATTATATTTCAATTTAGGAAACGCTTATTACAAAACAGGCGATATTAACAATGCCATTTTAAGCTACGAGCGCGCAAAAATACTTGCTCCACATGATGAGGACATTGAATTTAACCTTCGTATTGTTAACCAATATGTTGTAACAAAAATAGAAGAATTACCACAACCTTTTTTCCTTCGATGGAGAACATCTGTTGTAAATAAATATCCAACCGATACCTGGGCTTCCATCAGCATAGGTGCTTTTGTACTTTTCTTGTTACTGCTGGGATTATTTTTGTTTAGCCGAAGTGTTTCAATTAAACGAATTTCGTTCTGGATCGGGATAATTGCAATTCTATTTTCAGGCTTTACTTTCTCGCTGGCAGCTCAGCAAAAAAACAAAATAAACAATCGTAATAATGCCATTGTGTTTTGTCCGCGTGTAACGGTAAAAAGCTCGCCTACTGAAACCGGTACCGATTTATTTTTAATGTACGAAGGTTTAAAAATTGAAATAACCGATAGCCTAAGTAGCTGGAAAGAAATTAAATTGGCCGATGGAAACAAAGGTTGGTGCCCAGACTCTTGTATCGTGAAGATATAGTACCATATTACGTGCTCTCGTTCAAAATACCATAAAAAGACTGGTATTTCAGCCACCTGCTCAAACTTATACTTTTGCTCTACGAAACGTTTTCCAGCCCGACAATTAACAACTCATTTTTGGGGTAAATCTGTTTTTTACAAAGGTGCAAAG
>JAUVDE010000456.1 GCA_030595485.1 Draconibacterium sp. | reverse complement strand
CATTTTTCACGAAAAAGAGTAAATATTTGATTTTAAATATGGATGGAGAATTTGTTGAAATTAAAGATAAAAAGGATTTACTGACGATGAAAACAAAAAAGTCTGATGAATTAGAAAATTATGTCAAAAAGCATAAAGTTAAAACTTCTCAAAAAAAGGATTTAATTGATTTCACAAATTTTCTAAATCAGTAAGAAAAAAATAATTTGTAATAGTAAAAAAATATGGTTTTAGTTTTGTACTAAAACTCTGGTTAAACAATGAAACGATGTGGCAGATATTACGCTCGAAATAGTTAAGCAATAAATGTATTTACCTACAATGTATGAACGAAGTTTCCTCTACGTTTTCCTTTTTTCTTCTTAGCTGCCGGAAATAAAACGTTATTCAGAATTAAACGATATCCGGGAGAATTAGGATGTAAGCTTAAATCGGTTGGAGGGTCGCCAATTAAATGACGATAATCTTCAGGGTGGCTGCCAGAGTAAAATTTCGTAAATCGCTGACTGGGAGTTCTTCGTGCAAGCTCTGTAGTTCTCAGAACGAACTTTGAAGATATTGTATTTGCATTCGATGATATTATCTTAACGTCTAGTGTTTAATGTTTAGCTTTTGGAGATGTTTTCTTTGCATTCGGAGTTAAATGTTTTGCAAGCGATGATATTATCTTGACATTTCGTGATGTTTGCGGCAGCTCTGGAGTTTAATGCGTTAACTGTTGAGTAGATATCTTTACATGTGGTGATATTATTTTAACATCGCCTGATGTTTTCATTCTTTTGGGAGTTGCCTGTGTTATTCTTGTTGTTAAATGCTTTGTTCCCAGAGTGGTTCTACCAACCTTGCAAATTCCCAATGTAAACAAGATTAGTCTTTGGACTAGACTAATATACCCTAGGTTTTCCTTTTTTTCTTCTTAGCTGCCGGAAATAAAACGTTATTCAGAATTAAACGATAGCCAGGAGAATTGGGGTGTAAGCTTAAATCGGTTGGAGGGTCGCCAACCAAGTGTCGATAGTCCTCAGGATCGTGGCCTCCATAAAAAGTCCAAAAACCTTTACCTTGTTCGCCGTGGATATAACGCGCCTCGCGGGCAGGTTTGTTTTCGCCCATTACCAATACCTTCGATTTAATTACCTCTTTGCGGTAGGCTGTGGTTTGCCCCATAAAACCTTTTATAAGGTTATTGTGGTTTTGGCAAAGCATGGTTGGGATTGGATCCCATTTTGCCGAAAAATCGAACAAAGTAAAATAATCATTTTCTCGACTTACGTGGCGGTGGTTGGTGGCATCAATATTCGAGAATTCGTATTCGTACGGATTTTTTTCCAGTTTAAAATTTTCGAAAGCAAAGGTATTTCCAAAGTTTAGCTTTTCATCTACATTGGCTTCCATTGGGTCGCCGTCGAACATGTGCTCGCAAATGTCAACTCCTGTGGCTGCCAGCGAAATATCATAGGTGTCGGTAGCTGCGCACATGGCAAATAAAAAGCCACCGTTTGTAACGTATTTCTGAATTTCACGGCTTACAAAGGTTTTCATTTCAGATACTTTAATGAAACCCAGTTTTTCCGCCATTTCCTGGTTTATTCTAACTTCTTGTTGGTACCAGGGCATGTGTTGGTACGAACGAAAGAACTTTCCGAATTGGCCCGTAAAATCTTCGTGGTGTAAATGCAGCCAGTCGTAATCAACCAATTCGCCATTTACAATTTCTTCATCGTAAATAATATCGTAATTAATTTCGGCGTAAGTAAGTACCAGTGTAACGGCATCGTCCCATGGCTGTTTATTTGGCGGTGAATAAACAGCAATTTTTGGCGCTTTATTCATGGCCACTGCATCCTGATTTACATCGGGTTGCGAAATTTCGTTTAAAATTGCATTGGTTTGTACTTCGGTTATCGATTCGAAACTTACACCACGAACTACACATTCATTTTCAATTTCAGGATAGTGTTGAATTAAAAAACTTCCGCCTCGGTAATTTAATAACCATTTTACTTCCACATCTTTTTCGAGTACCCAATAAGCAATACCGTACGATTTAAGATGGTTTTTTTGTGTTTCGTCCATTGGAATTAACAAATGAACTGCTTTGGCTTGAAACACCATAAAGAGAAGTAGCGGTAGAAGTAATATTTTTAGTTTCATTGTTTTACTGTTTCTGAAATAATACAACTAAATCCAGATTTAGTTCATCTAAAACGGTGTGTCGTTGGTTGGAACGTTTTGTTGTGAATCGAATCCGTTGTTGGTTTTCATGCCAGCACTTGCTGCATTATCATCGGCATTCATAGCCGAAGGGATTGATTGTATATCGCCTTGATAATCGTTATCGAATTGTGGATCCATATCTGAGAATTTCGCCATTTCTTTTTGGAAACGCAGGTGAACATCGGCGGTGGCACCATTTCGGTGTTTAGCAATAATTAATTCGGCCACACCTAAAAGCGAGTTTCCTGCTTCGTCTTCAGTAATTCCGAAATACTCGGGACGGTGAATAAAACATACAATATCAGCATCTTGCTCAATCGCTCCCGATTCACGAAGGTCGGAAAGCTGTGGGCGTTTCCCCTCGCGTGTTTCAACTGCACGACTTAACTG
>JAUVDE010000454.1 GCA_030595485.1 Draconibacterium sp. | reverse complement strand
GCTTCGGTGTATTCTTTCAGGTTATGATAGGCCATGCCCCGGTTGTTGTACGCACGAGGGTAATAGGGTTTAATATCAATGGCTTTGTCGTAATCTTTTATGGCACCGCGGTAATCTTCGAGCGAATGTTTTGCCATGCCCCGGTACAAATAAGCCTCGGGTAAATAGGGTTTAAACTGAATTACAATGTTAAAATATTCGATGGCTCCGGTGTAATTCCCAATGGATATTCGCGTACGACCAACCCTTATAAAGTGATTGATGTTAAGCTGTGCTTCGGCTACAAAGCTTAGCGACATCAGCAACACAAAAAATATAGTAAGTTTTTTCATTCTGTTTTTCTACTGAAAAGCAAAAATAGCAATTTACCTGCATTGCTGCTGTTCCGATTAATTTTATTTAACTTCTACCCAAAATTTTCTTAAAATGTGTAAACGCTGCGATTGGGGAACAAAAAATGATTTGATGATAAAGTACCACGATGAAGAGTGGGGAGTGCCGCTTCACGATGAGCAAAAATTATTCGAGTTTTTCGTGCTGGAAGGTTTTCAGGCAGGATTAAGTTGGCAACTGATTCTCAACAAACGTGAGGCTTTTCGGGAATCTTTTGATGGGTTTAATCCTAAGATTGTGGCAAAATACAAACGAGATAAAATAAATGAACTTTTGCAGAACAAGGCCATCATCAGAAACAAATTGAAGATTGCGGCAAGCGTAAATAATGCGCAGCGTTATCTCGCAATTCAGAAGGTGTTTGGCAGTTTCGATAAATACATTTGGGGTTTTGTTGATTATAAACCCATTCAGAATACGTTTAAAACGATGAATGAGGTGCCGGCTAAAACAGAATTGTCAGATAAAATATCGGCTGATTTGAAAAAGCGTGGTTTTAAGTTTGTCGGTTCAACGGTTATTTATTCGCATATGCAAGCCACCGGAATGGTTAACGACCATTTGGTAGATTGTTTTCGTTACAAGCAGTTGAGTTAATGTGTTTAACAAAATCTGAATCAGGTCAATTGTATATCACTTATTTTTATTAAGTCTATAGTTCTTAAATTTTTACGAAACGATTAATTTGTTAATTTTGACGCTAATTCAAGTTATAGGGGAAAAATTTAAATGAGTAGAATGAAGTTGCGTTTACTTTTAACCGCAGTAATAGCGGTTTGTACAATTAGTGTTTTTGCTGAAAACGACGATAAAAAAGATAAATCAAAAGGATATATTTTTGAGGATGAAATTGATCTACCAACAACATCAGTAAAAAACCAGTACCGTTCGGGTACATGCTGGTCGTTTTCAGGTCTATCGTTTTTAGAGTCGGAAATGTTGCGTTTAGGAAAACCCGAAGTTGATCTTTCTGAAATGTTTGTTGTGTGGCATACTTATTCCACTAAGGCGAAAAAACATATTCGTGTACATGGTAACTTAAACTTTGCTGCAGGTGGTGCATTTCACGATGTAACCAACATGATTAAAGACTATGGAATTGTTCCCGAATCGATTTATGCTGGTCTGGAATATGGTGAAGAGAATCATGTGCATGGCGAAATGGATAATGTGTTAAAAAAACATGTTGATGCTGTTGTTGAAAATAAGAATCGCAAATTGAGTACGGTTTGGCTTGAACCAATCGAATCAACATTAAACTCATATTTAGGCGAACTTCCAAAGAAATTTGAATACGAAGGTAAATCATATACTCCGCAGAGTTTTGCCAGCGACTACGTAGGTTTGAATATGGATGACTATGTTGAAATTTCATCCTACACACATCATCCTTTTTACTCGAAGTTTATTTTAGAAGTTCCTGACAATTGGTCGTGGGACCAGGTTTACAATGTACCGGTGAACGAAATGGAAGAGATTGTTGATTATGCTTTAACAAATGGGTTTACAATTGCCTGGGCAGCCGATGTTAGCGAAAAAGGTTTTGCAACAAGTAACAAAGGCGTAGCAGTTATGCCAAGCACCAAAGTTGAAGACATGAGCGATGCCGAGATTTCGCGTTGGGAAAGTCTTTCAGATAAAGATAAAGAAAAGGAACTTTACAAACTGGAAAAACCAACTTCTGAAATTGAGGTTACACAAGAAATGCGTCAGGAAGCTTTTGATAACTATCAAACTACCGATGATCATGGAATGCATATTGTAGGAACGGGCTCAGATCAAAATGGGAAAACTTATTATAAAGTAAAAAACTCATGGGGAGATTATAACAAATACGAAGGTTTCTTTTATGCATCTAAAGCATATGTAAACTATAAAACCATGTGTATAATGGTTCATAAAGATGCCATACCCCAAAGTATTCGAGAAAAGTTAAAGCTTTAAATATGCAGCCCTTCAGCTTACCTGAAGGGTTTTTTTATCTTTGATTGTTTCAATTCAGAAAAATGAAGCACTTATTTCTTTCCACCTTTTTACTATTATTTGCAACACTTTCGTTTGGGCAAACGGATTGGAGTTGGTGGAACGATACGCACGGTTGGGAAGAAGATATGCCCGGGTGGCGGAACTGGATAGTTACTTCGCCGGGATATTTAGGACCCAATGCACTTCCGGTACCCGAGGTAAAACGAGGATTTTTAACAACAGAGGCAGAGTTTGAGCTTACGGCATCCAGTC
>JAUVDE010000197.1 GCA_030595485.1 Draconibacterium sp. | reverse complement strand
ATAAGGATAATAAACAATCTGACTGCGCCAAAATATTTTTAAATAGCTACGGCTATTAAAAAATATTTGTGGCTTGCATCTTATTCATTATCCTTGTTTCTTGAAAGAAAGGAATTTTTAGAAGTCCCCTTTAGGCAACTTCAACAAAAAAGACTGTCAGAAAAATCCAACGGCCTTTGTATAATGGTTTTGATTGAGACTAATTATTAGCGTTTCATAATTCCGTAACACATAATTTTTAGAATGATATCAACGCTACGTTCCAGGTTTACATCGCTGTAATTGCCCGCTGCAAGTGGCATTTCTAAACCTTTTATTGCCGTTGTAATTCCAATGGCAGCCAGGTTGAAATCATAAATTTCAAATTCATTCTTACGAACACCTTCAATCAAAATTCGTTTAATCATTCGAATTTCGTCTTGTTCGTACTTAATTTTTACTTCTTCGATAAAACCAACGGCAGTTACATCGTTTTCAATGGCATGGTAAAAATTTGCCAAATTACGGAAGGTCGCCATTTTAGTGAGAATATAATCGCGTAGTTTATCAACCGGGTCGGTGTTGCGGTTAATTACAATTTCGAGTTCGCGTCCCAAAATTTCAACCTCCTTCATAATCACTGCCTGAAACAAATCCTCTTTACTTTTAAAATAATAGTAAAGCGAGCTTTTGCCTTTACGCACTGCATTGGCAATGTCGTCGAGTGTGGTTTTTTTAAAACCATATTTGCTGAAAATTTCGCGGGCGATTTTCAAAATATTCTCGCGGTTGGCATCTTTTTTATTGCCGTTCATGCTAATATCTTGCATTGTCAGATTGATTTATCTTAATGAATTAATGAAGGCAAATATAACTAATTATTTCAGCTGAAAACAAAATTTGACTATTTTACTTTTGCAGACGACTAACTTGATTGCACTATCAGAAGCCTGTATTTAGCTGAAATTAATTAACTTAATATTCGAAACCTTCTCTTTTTTAGGCTTTTGCCATTTTAAAATCGAGTTGTTTTCTTTCCAAATTTGTACGCCAAACTTTAACATTAACGCTTTCGCCCAGTTGATAGGTTTTATTTGAGTGCCGTCCTACCAAAGCATAATTTTTCTCATCGAAAATGTAAAAATCATCATCCAACTCTGCTATCGGAATCATGCCTTCAATTTTATTTTCCAACTCAACATAAATACCCCAGTCGGTTACTCCCGAAATGGTTCCCGGATATATTTTTCCGATGTGGTCTTGCATAAATTCCACCTGCTTGTATTTTATCGAAGCACGTTCAGCATTGGCAGCTTTGGCTTCCATGTCTGATGAATGTTTGCACAGATCTTCATATTTTTGCTCGTTTGCTGAACGTCCACCCTCTAAATACTTTTCTAAGAGGCGATGAACCATCATGTCGGGGTAACGTCGAATAGGCGAAGTAAAATGCGAATAATACTCAAACGAAAGTCCGTAGTGGCCAATGTTTCGGGTAGAATAGGCTGCCTTTGCCATGGTTCGAATGGCCAATGTTTCTACCACATTTTGTTCGCTTTTCCCTTTTACTGTATTTAAAAGTGCATTTAGCGAAGTTGAAATAGCACGTGGAGTTGTCAATTGAATTCCATGGCCAAATCGTTTGATAAATGTGTTAAACGAAGCCAATTTATCAGGATCGGGTTTGTCGTGAATTCGATAAACAAAGGTTTTTGCCGGTTTCTTTACGGGAACTTTGCCAATAAATTCGGCCACTTTTTTGTTGGCTAGTAGCATAAACTCCTCGATTAGTTTATTCGATTCTTTCGCCTCTTTAAAATATACCGAAGTTGGTTTGCCAACATCGTCAATGTTAAACTTAATCTCTACGCGGTCGAATGCAATAGAACCAGATCCAAAACGTGCATCGCGAAGTTTTATGGCCAAATTGTTTAAAGTCAATACCTCTGCTGACAGATCACCTTCACCAGTTTCAATAATTTCCTGTGCTTCTTCGTAAGTAAATCGTCGGTCGGAATGAATAACAGTTTTACCAAACCATTGTTTTACTAATCCGGCATCTTCTGTCATTTCAAAAATAGCCGAAAAACACAGCTTATCTTCGTTGGGTCGTAAGGAACAAACTCCATTCGAAAGTCTTTCAGGAAGCATCGGAACCACTCTGTCTACTAAATAAACCGAGGTAGCACGATCTTCTGCTTCAGTCTCGATAATCGTATTTGGGCGAACGTAATGGGTAACATCGGCAATATGAACACCAATTTCCCAGTTACCATTGTCAAGTTTGTGTAATGAAAGTGCATCGTCAAAGTCTTTGGCATCGTGTGGGTCGATTGTGAAAGTCGTTGTCTTTCGCATATCGCGGCGCTTATTAATCTCATCGGCCGGAATTTCGAGTGGAATTTTTTCGGCTGCTTTATTAACGTTTTCCGGGAAAATATGTGGCAATTCAAACTCGGCAAGAATAGCGTGCATTTCGGCATCGTTATCGCCGGTGTCGCCCAATACTTCTAAAATCTCACCAAAAGGACTTTTTGCATTTGCAGGCCAGTCCTTAATTTCGGCAATGGCTTTTTGTCCGTCTTTAGCACCATTTAATTTATCTTTCGGAATAAAAATATCGAAACCTACTTTTCCGGTAGGCATTAAAAATGCAAAGTTGCGCGAGATTTGAATCTTTCCGACAAAAATTGTTTTTGCACGTTCCAATATTTCTGTTACTTCACCTTCGAGGTCGCGTTTTTTATGTCGCGCAAAAACATGAATACGAACTTTGTCGCCTTTCATGGCATGCTTTAGGTTGCGCGATGAAATAAGTACCGGTTGTTCCAGTTCGTCGCTGTTTACATAGGCGAAACCTTGTTTTTGCATTTCTACAATTCCTGTGGCAGTTCCTGTTTTTGCTTTTAATTTGAATTTTCCTCGCGAAATTTGGTCGAGGTAACCATCGTCGGCTAATTCTTGTAAAACTACATTTATTAGTTTTCGCGTTTCATGATCTTTTATTCCCAGTATTCCCGAAAGTTGACGGTAATTAATAGTTTGTCCCGGGTTTTCGTAAAGTGTTGAAAGTATCGCGTTTTTGAGTTTTTTCTTGTTGTAAGTTCCGGTGCGTTTCTTGTTCCGAAGTTTATTCTTTTTCTTCTTTGTCATTTTATCTTGTATAAATCAAGAAACCAAGTTATAACAATTCTGATAGAACCTTATGAAAACCCCTGATTAGTTGCGAACAAAGTTTAAGTTGAATTCCGGTTACTCCTTTTCCGAAAGAACTCGTATTTGCGGCGGACATGACATTTTGAACCACATGTTCCGTTTGAACCATAGTCTTTCCAATTGCAAGCTTTACATGGATTTATCCAAAAGAAACGTAGCTTTTTGAGTGTTCCGTACAGGATGATTGAAGCCAGGATTGTACCAAATGGCCAGTGCCAGATTGGAATGGAAAAGCTGGTGGGGCCGCCAACACTATCGCCAAAAATTAATGGCACACAACATTGTTGAACCACTAATTCGCCTTGTACTCGCAAGGCATGGTATTGGTAATTTGGGAAAATAAATTGGTCGGTAATTAACCCGGCAATTAAGGCTAAGGTAATTAAGGAAAGGGCATAGAATATAGCGGGTTTTGTGCCCATTGATTTTCGAATAGCATTTAGCTCGCCCAGGTTGGTTGCAGGCCCGGCAATCATATAAGCAATGGCAGCACCCGGCGTAGCTCCCAGTAAAAGTAAACCTTGCACAACTACCACCGAGGGGATACTGCAAGCATAAACCGGAATTCCCAAAAGAATAACATAAAAAAGTGTGCTAATATCTTGTTGGCCCAGCCACGTTGAAATCCATTCTAAAGGAAGAAAAGCCAATAAAATAGATGCAATTCCCAAGCCGATTAAAATATCTACACTTACATCGGCACCTAAATCGAAAAACGACCATTTTAATGTTTTGCCCAGTTTTGTTTTGGATTCCTTTTGTTGAATAACTCGCTCAAATTTTGTTGTGTTTTTAGTTTCGATTGTATTTTTCTGTGTCTTTTTAAAAATACGGTTTCCGATTAAACCCATTACAAACGAGCCAATAACTGCCGCTAAAACTAGGGCCAGCGTTAGTTTCCATCCTAAAAGTTTTAACGAAACCATTATTAATACCGGCGATAAAATGGGTGTTGAAGTCATAAATGCCAGCATGTTCCCAACAGTAGCACCACTTCGGTACAAACCAATTCCTAGCGGAATGGTTCCGCATGAACAAAGCGGCAAAACACAACCAACACCCACCGATTTAAATAGTGAGGATGTTAAACCCGAACCAAGGTGTTGCTGAAGAATACCGGGTGGTACATAAAAGCGCATAATTCCGGCAATAAAAAAACCAAGAATTATGTAGGGTGCTGATTCTAAAAGTGTATTAAAAAGTATGGCAATCAAAGCAGCACCTCCTCTTTCTGAAGCAATTCAATTTTTGCATTGTCAAGAAAAAAAGCTGATTCGTAAGGTTTGCTGGTGTTGATACGGAAAGTACCTTTTACTTTTACTTCAGCATCAATCATTTCTGGTTTCGAGAGTAAAAAATCTTCTTTCAAATTAATTCGAATGGTCCAGCGCATGGCAACTTCGGGTAGATGGGCGCAAGCATTTGCCAAGCCAAGAGTTGGATAGATAAACAGGGAATGAACTGCTATTTTATCTCCAACTACTTTGCAACCCGGACTGAAAAATACGGCAGCACCATTAAGTTCCATTTCCTGGCCAACTCTTCTTTGCAAAGTATTGGGAATGTCGAATTCAGCATTTTGTCCATCAATTATTGTAGCCCGAACTTTATAGAAGTTGTCCCAGTTTTTTGCTGTTTCGTCAAACTTAAGATTATCAAGCGTGGGCATTGCCGAAATGCTTTCATTACCGCTTTCAATTTTACTGAATTCAATAAAATACAAGCCTGCAATAAGTACAATAATTAGTATGGCAACTCCCCACTTTTTCATTAAAAATCTACTTGTTTAAATGTGTAGAGACGCACAATTGTGCATCTCTACGAATATACAATATTGTATAAAGTTCTTATTTCAAAGGATCTAATTTCCAAATGGCATAACCATCCTTTTCACCATCCTGGCGAACGGTACGTGGCCATCCCGGCATTTGTTTGGCACCTGTTTTTGTACAATCTGTTGTTCTGTCCCAGCTCTCAAAAGTTACACTCTTTTCGGCTTTGTTAAAACGAACCAAGCCAAAACCACCGCGAGTGAATTCTTCATTCGGATTAGCATAAGCTACCATCCGAATTTTATTTCCCATTCCATCGAGGTAGTTTCCGTTAAACGGAAGTGAATTTCCCACTTCTGGATTATCTCCAATTTTTTCATCTTCAGGGTGCCACCATCGGCTGTAATAATTATTTACAATTGCCGGAGCAACAAATGCAAAAGGGCCATCTCCATATTCATCAATACCATGTTGTACAATTGTTGGTAAATGTTGGTCGCCGGCCAAATGCACAGCACTGGCAGCACGTATTAAACGAAGTGCTTTTTTACGACCTGTTTGTGGCCATCCGTTACTGTCGAGGTCGGCATGCAATAAGTTTTTGAAATTACCATGGCGGTGTGCTCCACCACAAAATCCAGTTTGCGAAAGCACGGCTTTTAAAGATACTCCGTTCCATTGTTGTCCCCAATCTTCGAGGAAAGTAAGCTGGCGATCACCTAAAAGTTTTAAGCCTGGAACATCTATGTCATTCGGATTATATTCTGGGTTGCGAATATGGTCGGGGCGTGGTCCTTGCTGAGGAATAGTTCCTGCCGGGCCGGTTTTAAATTTTCGGTCTTCAACAATGGCAAAGTCAACACCACCGATGGTTATGCTGGTGTAATAAACACCAATTCCTTGTTCTATTTTAGTTGGGTCGTAAGCATCGGGTAAGTGCGATGTTTGGCAACGTTCCACCATTTTTACATATTCATGATGGTAGAAATAACCACCATCATTTCCGGCAGAAGTCATCGATTGTTTGCCATTTTCGCCCCAAAGGTTTCCGTGGCCAATATCGTGGTCGTCGGGGATTGTAATGCAAGGCCGGTCGCGGAAAACGTCGCGAAACTGAATTCCGAAAAGTAACCAGGCCGCAGTGTGTTCTTTGTGATCGTAACTTTGGTCGCCTGCAAAAAACAGTAAATCAGGATTTAAATGTTTTAAGTTTCGAACATATTCGTCGCGTGCGCCGCGCGTTTGATTCGAGTTGCAATTGAGCGAACCCACCACAATTTCATTTTTATTCTTTGGATTTTTACGAATCAACCCTTCAAAACTTGCTTCTTTTCCATGGCGTAAACGGTATTCAACATTTTTGGTCTCATCCCATTTTTCAATTCTGAAAAGTGTTGACCAGCCAATGTCGTTAACTGTTTCGGTGGCTACTTTTTTCCACGTCCCATTTTTCTTGAGTTCTAAAGTAACTTTGCGGCTTTCTTTTGGATACAGGGGGAAAAGTTGGGCTGTCATTTTCATAACGCCATTTTGCACGGTGTACATTC
>JAUVDE010000440.1 GCA_030595485.1 Draconibacterium sp. | reverse complement strand
TAACCTGCATTATTCATGCGTTTAGTTTGATGCAGATGCGAGGCATCGGAACGTGCCGACATAGTTGTCTATTTCAAGCGTTTCGTAACGAAGCAGGTGCGTTGAAATAAACGCACTCGTAAAAAAATAGAAAACTTAGTTTTTTACTCGAATAGCGACATTGTGCTGTAACACTGATAGTCAGGTTGCTTTTTTGTTCTTTCATGAATAATGCAGGCTAAGTTGCTTGTTTATGTTATGGGCTATTGTTTACTTGTTATTCGAATGTGTTTGCCATACAAGTTAAGAAGAATTCAAACAAAAGTCAATCCAAACACTTTATGTTTAACAGCATTAATTTTTCGCTTAGCTAATTTCAAGGTAAAACTGTTTCAACTTTCTTGTTTCGAATTCAGGAGCTGTTATGTATTAGCCTGAGATGATTTATGCTTTTTGGCATGATGAATAAAATATTTCATAAAAATCGTTTTATATTTAGAGTATATTCATAAATCAATATAAAATGACTAATCGATTATTATTTCTAGTTATCGCATTTATTACTTTTTCCTGTGCACAAGTTGTTCCTCCCGAGCCAGTATTGCCTTTACCAAGCGAACGCCAGCTGGCATGGCACAATCTGGAGTATTATGCTTTTGTGCACTTTAATATGAATACCTTCTCGGATATGGAGTGGGGAATGGGAGATGAGAAACCTGAAACGTTTAATCCAACAGAACTGGATTGCCGACAATGGGCACGTGTTTGTAAAAATGCCGGAATGAAGGGTATTATACTTACTGCTAAACACCACGACGGTTTTTGTTTATGGCCATCGGAATACACCGAACATTCTGTAAAAAATTCGCCCTGGAAAAAAGGGAAAGGAGATGTGGTTCGTGATTTGGCAGATGCTTGTAAAGAATACGATTTGAAATTGGGTCTTTATTTATCGCCTTGGGATAGAAATCATGCCGAATATGGAAATGAGAAATACATTGAATATTTCAGAAATCAATTACGAGAGCTTCTTACAAACTATGGTGATGTTTTTGAAGTTTGGTTTGATGGTGCCAATGGAGGAACCGGTTATTACGGCGGTGCCAACGAAGAACGAAAAATTGAACGCCAAACCTATTACGATTGGCAGACTACATACAAAATAGTGCGTGAACTACAGCCAAATGCTTGTCTGTTTTCCGATGCCGGGCCCGATATTCGTTGGTGTGGAAATGAAGAAGGTTGGGTGAATCAAACAAACTGGTCGGCTTTGCGTCGCAATGAATTTTATCCGGGCTCGCCCAAATACAAAGAGCTTAGAAGTGGGCATGAAGATGGTACGCACTGGGTGCCTGCTGAGGTTGATGTTTCAATTCGTCCGGGTTGGTATTATCACAAATACGAAGACCACAAAGTGAAAACCCTTCCGCACCTTTTAGATATATATTATAGTAGTATAGGACGAAATGCCAGTTTGCTTATAAATTTCCCAGTCGATACACGAGGATTGATTCATGAAAAAGATGAAGAGCAAATTCTAAAATTGGCTGAAACCTTAAAAGCAGATTTTAGGCATAATCTGGCTGCCGGTTCTAAAGTTGAAGCAAGCAACGTTCGTGGAAACTCAAAAAAGTACAAAGCAGCAAATGTTACCGACAGTAAACCTGAAACTTCGTGGGCAACCGACGATGGAGTTGTAAAGGCTTCGGTAACGCTTGACCTTGGTGAAGAAACTGAAATAAACCGTTTTTTAGTTCAGGAGGATATTGCTTTGGGACAACGCGTAAAGGAATTTACAGTCGAGGCCTTTATTAATAATATATGGGAAGAAGTTGCTTCGGAAACTACAATCGGACGGAAACGGATTTTGCGATTACCAAACTTTACGACTTCAAAAATACGTTTGAACATTGTCGATGCCAAAGCATGTCCTTTAATATCGAACATTGAGTTATACAAAGCACCAAAAGTTATTGTCGATCCCAAAATTAGCAGAAGCAAAGATGCAATGGTGTCCATTCATACTTTCGAAAAAGGTTTAGACATATATTATAGTATCGATGGAAGTGATCCTTCAGTAAGCTCTAAAAATTATTCTGCACCTTTTGTGTTGAAAAATAAGGCAACGGTAAAGGCCATGGTTGTCGATTCTGAAACCAATAAACAAAGTTCGCTTGCTGTTGTTGAATTCGATGTGGCAAAAACAAAGTGGAAAATGGCAGCTCAGTTTAAAAACCTGGAACGTGCGGAGTTAATTTTTGATGGGGATGAAAATACGGCATGGACCTTACGCAATGAACCACCCATAGATTTTATAATTGATTTTGGTGAAAATCTAACGATTAGTGGATTCAAATATTTGCCAGACCAGGGGCGCTGGAATCCGGGAGTAATTTTCGCTTACGAATTATATATTAGTAAAAATGGGAAATCTTGGGGAGAGCCCGTATCATTGGGTGAGTTCTCAAATATACGCAACAGCCCGATCTGGCAGAAAAAGGAATTTCAAGCCACAACAGGACGGTTTATTAAATTGCGTGCATTAACTTCAGCATTGGAAAGTGGCAAGGTAGGTATTGCCGAATTTGATATTATAACGCGGTGAAAGTCCAAATTGGGAAAATAGGAATAAATCGACTTTCTGAAACAGCGATTAGGAATTGAAGGTAAAATGAGAACAGGATTGGGGAAAGATGAA
Source organism: Draconibacterium sp. (assembly GCA_030595485.1). Classification (GTDB taxonomy): domain Bacteria; phylum Bacteroidota; class Bacteroidia; order Bacteroidales; family Prolixibacteraceae; genus Draconibacterium. The sequence goes on along the minus strand of JAUVDE010000440.1, from coordinate 233 downwards.
CAATAAACATTAAATGAAATAAAATGAAAAAACTACTTGTTTTGTTGTTACTCGTTGTGTGTATTGGTCAAAATTGTTTTTCGCAAAAGAAGATTTGGAACGAAACCGAAGCTGAAAAAACCGAGCGATTAGCTTGGTGGACAGAGGCGCGTTTTGGAATGTTTATACATTGGGGTTTGTATGCGCAAGCCGCCCGGCACGAATGGGTGAAAAAACGTGAGCGAATTTCAGAC
>JAUVDE010000360.1 GCA_030595485.1 Draconibacterium sp. | reverse complement strand
ACTTCGTCAATAGTGGTTTTAAAGGCACGAATATTCTCCGTACTTACATCCTGTGGCATTCCTCCTCCACACGACCAAACTACTCGGTTGGTATCACCAAATTCATTTACCATTTTTATGGTTTCTTCGCGTACCTGCTCGGGTGTTCCTGCTGCCAGCACATCTCTTGGTGGCAAATTGCCAATTAAGGCAACTTCAGGTCCGGCTAATTCACGAATTTCCTTCATTGTATGTTCAAAGCTAAAGTTAAATAAATTCACACCCATTTCTTTTAAATAAGGCGACGAAATTAAACCCGGAGCATCGTTGTGAAAGAAATTTACTTTTGAATCAATTGAATTAAAAATACGCTGAACGTAAGGCACGGCATATTCTTTACATTCGTCTTCGCCAATAAACCCAACAATATCGTCGAGCACTAAAATACCTTCAATACTCGGAAACATTTCCTTTTGATACTGAATCCAATTGATGGTAAATTGCGTGATGGTTTCCAGTAGTTTATGACTGTTTACGGGGTCCATCATAAAACCCATCATTAGTTCGGTGGTTCCCATTAAAAACGAAGCAATGTTTAGCGGCCCGCGGGCTACAGCAAACTTTATTTCGTGACCCATTTCCTGAATGGGTTTTTGATAATTTAACAAACGCTGAACGATAAATGGTAGTAAACCATCCGTTTTAGGATTCGGATTTATCAATGAGGAGGCTTGCGAAACATCGCTGATAATCTTATCGGCATGTGGCAAACTGTAATCGTTCCAAACTAATTTGGCACCAAAAGCCGAGGGCTCGGTACACATTCCAAATTCAGACCAAAAACCGGGAAGAAACATAACATCGGGAAAAGTTTCGATGGCTTTTTTATTGGCTTCGAACCATATTTGCTCCGAAGAGTAAAATTGCAGATTGGAGATGCCTGCCCAGCCCGGAATCCACGGACTATCGATAATAAATCCGGTAACAGGATTTTGCGGAGTTTCGCCATGAACTGTCTTTACCAGCAGTTCCCATTGCTCATTAGTCATACTATTGGTTTTATAGTTTACAAATATATGTTTAGCGTAACTATTTAGACAGTATTAATTTTGCAAGACTTTGTACTCTGTTAACATTTTTGTAGTTTTATGTGATGAAGATAATGCACGAGCAAATCGATTTCCCGGGGAGATCGGCAGTAAAAGTGAAACTTCAGGAGAAACCGCACTTTACCTATCCCTGGCATTTTCATTCGGAATACGAGTTGTTGTATGTGATCGAAGGTTTTGGTAGTAGTTTTGTTGCTGATAATATCGAAACGTTTCAGGCTGGTGATTTGGTGCTTTTGGGAAGTAACCTTCCACATTTCTGGAAAAGCGATGAGTCCTTCCATAAGCTGGAGAACCCGAAAAAAATGAAGTACATTGTTATTCAGTTTCCCAACGAGTTTTTTAAAGAAGCCGTGTCTGAATATCCTGAATTTTATATGATTAAAGAATTGTTGGAGCGTTCGGCTAAAGGGATTCGTTTTTCAAAGGCCTTTGCGGAGAAGGTAAAACGAAAGATTTTTAAAGTGGTACGATCAAAGGGTTTTGAGAGAGCCTTACTAACACTCGAGTTATTACAATATTTGTCAAAAACAAGTGATTATCGGCTTTTGGCAGGCGAGTTGTATCAGGCTGAAAAACATGATTTTACCAGTGACAGAATGACCAAGGTGATGCACTATTTAAACACTTCGTATCGTAAAAAAATTGTATTGGAAAAAGTGGCGGAGGTAGCTAGCTTACATCCATCCGCTTTTTGCCGTTATTTCAAAGAAAAGTCGGGAAAATCGCTTTCGGAGTTTGTAAACGATATGCGAATTTCTTATGTCTGCCGTTTATTAATTGAGGGAAAAATGTCGGTTTCGCAAATATGTTACGAGAGTGGTTTTAATAATCTTTCAAATTTTAATCGAATCTTTAAAAAACACACCGGTTTTACCCCCACTGCGTATTTTCAGGAGTTTCATAGAAGATAGAAGATGTTTAGTGTTCTAAAAGTAAAACAAAGAAATTATTGTTCGTTATAAAAAAATTTTATCTCGGGCGTTATGTTCCAGTAGTAAATCAATTTTGCACGTCCTTCCGATTTGTTGTAATCAAAAGTATTTGACCAATCCATTACATAGCAGTCTTTGGGCAGTTTTATAATTCTTTCTTCAGAATTTTTCATTTTATCAAATGCCAAACGTTCGCATTTATTGCGTCCAATACCTTTGTAATCAACTGCCGTGTATAGTGTTAGGCAAACTATTAGTGTAAATAGATACTTTCTTTTGACACCTCCTTTTAACTGCCTCAGCAGATTGTAGCTCGAAGCAGTAAATATATAAATTAGCAGCACAGTTACAGGCAATATGGTGTCGTGTCTGATAATCAGCGGTCGGTAACTGCGATACCCACCCAAAGGGAGTAAAACAATATAGATAATGATAAATATGCCTATCCACTTTATAGTGCTAAGTAGTTTTTTTCCTTGTTTTGTATGATTTCTTTTTATCAGGTATATGTTTAGTCCAATTAGGGAAAGAAGTAATGGTACACCAAATGAGTGGAAAAGTTGTTTCCAAATTCCTTGAGGTAACAGCATAAACCTATCTGTAAGACTTACCATTTCTCCCTGATTTTGTGAATTGTAAAACCCCAGAAAAATGGAATATATACACATTAAGGCAAGAGGAGTAAGCAATACATAAAACGATACAGGAAGACTTTGCAAGATGTCTATAATTGTTTTTGCTTTGTTTTTATTTACATACCATATAAAAATAAGCAGAATGGTAATGCCTGAAATTGCTGGAATTAGTGGACCACTTAATGGAAGAATGATAGTTAACGGTAACAAAAAAAGGTATTTATACTTTTGTATGGGTTTGGAATAAAAAAGATTCTCGAGTACTGGTTTTAAAAACAGCATTAAAAATACCAATGGTACTGCATAAAAAAAAGTATAAGCAATTGATTTATCGTTAATCCCCATTCTGCTCCAATAACCATATGCCTGAAACAAAGGAGCTGTTAGGGCAGCAACAACAAGAAAATTCGAACTTAAAATGGATCGTTTTTGACTTATAAAAGAGGCCAATAGATATAGAAACATTATTTGAACTAAAATTTTAATAATGGCGGCAGCTAAATATACTGACGAAACAGGATTTGCAAATTTCTGGAGAATTATTGGAACCTTAAGGAAGTATTCGTTATAAGTGAAATGAACAAAAAAACGATTTGGGTTAGGATGTTTTTCGTTTGTAGTAATAGCTTTAATGCCTAAAGGATCGTCAAATACTTTTTGAATGACACCATCGGGCATAATATGACCCGCTGTATCGCCATAAAGAGGAGTATTGTAATATTGGGCAAATGAAAACACTAAATCACCAACAAGGAATAGAGCAAGTAATATTGTGACTATATTTTGTTTGTTCATGAAGGTTTTTATGTATTTATTGTATAGTCAAATGTAAACAAACATTCTTGTAACGATTAACCCGTTCATAAGTTTTCTGATATTATTTCATCAACCTGAGGAGAAGCCTTATTTTTATAAAACTGTATTGAATGAAGTTTAACAGAAAGCTCAATAGAATGTATCGTTTCATTTTTGTAATTATAATATGTTGTTCCGTTTCTGTCTGTTTTGCCCAAGAAGTAGAATTTCTTCCAAACGATTGGCAAAATCCAGCGGTTTTTGAAAAGGGGCAAAACTTACCGCACGCTTTTCATATTCCTTATTCAACGCGCGATGCTGCTATTCAGGCTTTGCCAAAGAAGTGCGAAAATTATCAATTGCTAAACGGACTATGGAAT
>JAUVDE010000347.1 GCA_030595485.1 Draconibacterium sp. | reverse complement strand
AAGTCGCGTTCATACACGATTTCCGCCCGAACCAAATGGTTATTTGCACATTGGTCATGCAAAATCAATCTGTTTGAATTTTGGCTTGGCTCAAAAATATGGTGGCAAGGCTAACTTGCGATTCGACGATACCAATCCTTCGAAAGAAGAGACTGAATATGTGGAGTCGATTATGAATGATGTACGTTGGTTAGGTTTCGATTGGGAAGATCGTCTTTATTATACTTCTGACAGTTTTCAGAAATTGAACGATTTTTCAATTCAGTTAATTAACGATGGATTGGCTTATATTGATGAGCAGAGTGCTGAAACAATTAGCACCCAAAAAGGTACGCCTCAAAAACCGGGTATCGAAAGTCCATTTCGTAATCGTTCAGTAGCTGAAAACCTTGATTTATTTAATCGAATGACTGCCGGCGAATTTGATGAAGGAGCCAAAGTTTTACGTGCAAAAGTAGATATGGCCTCGCCAAATATGCACATGCGCGACCCAATTATCTATCGAATAATGAAAGCGCATCACCATCGTACTGGTGACAAATGGTGTGTTTACCCGATGTACGATTTTGCACACGGACAATGTGATTATTGGGAAGGAATTACGCATTCGATTTGTACTTTAGAATTTGAAGTGCACCGTCCGCTTTACGATTGGTTTATCGACCAGTTAAAAGAAGCAGAGTACCGCCCACGTCAGATTGAGTTTTCGCGCTTAAACCTTACCTACACGGTAATGAGTAAGCGAAAGTTGCTTGAGTTGGTGAAAGATAATCATGTTAAAGGTTGGGACGATCCACGGATGCCAACTATTTCGGGATTACGTCGCCGAGGATATACACCTGAATCGATTCGTAATTTTTCTGATAAAATTGGAGTTACAAAGGTGGATGGAATGACCGATGTTTCTTTGTTGGAATTTAGTGTTCGCGAACATTTGAATAAGACTTCGCAGCGTGTTATGGGAGTCCTTGACCCAATAAAAGTGGTAATTACTAATTACCCGGAAGGTGATGGAGAGATTCTTAGCGCAAAAAATAATCCTGAAGATGAGTCGATGGGACGCAGAGATGTACCATTCTCACGCGAGGTTTACATTGAGCGCAATGATTTTATGGAAGACCCACCGCGTAAATTTTTCCGTTTAGGACCCGACCGCGAAGTGCGTTTGCGTTTTGCCTATTTAATTAAGTGTAATGAGGTGATTAAAGACGACGAAGGAAATGTAGTGGAGTTACGTTGTACTTACGACCCCGAATCGCTAGGTGGTAAATCATCTGATGGGCGAAAAGTTAAAGGTGTGGTGCACTGGGTATCGGCCAAACATGCGGTAAAAGCGGAGGTACGTTTGTACGATCGTTTGTTTAGCGATGAAACACCCGATGCTCATAAAGATGTAGATTTCAAAGAATTTATGAATCCCGATTCTTTAAAATCGCTTGATACTTGTTACATCGAACCATTTATAAAAGACTCGAAACCATTCGACCATTTTCAGTTCGAACGTTTGGGATACTTTAACATGGATCCCGATTCAACTCCAGAAAAGCCCGTGTTTAATCGCACTGTTGCCTTGCGCGACTCGTGGGGAAAAGCTCAAAAGAAATAAATAGAACAATAACATGTATTGAAAGCGGGATATTCTCCCGCTTTTTTTGTGCACTGACTTTTCTTGTACCTGTCATTCCGATAACTTCCTTAGTAGTAATCAGAAATTAATGTCATTAGTTAAAGTAAGAAATCTGCTACCGATTTCTCAATCGTTCCTCCATCGAAATGACAAAAATGAATTCCATAGGGGCATTTACCGATACATTCCCAACGTTAACCGAATGTTAACTGTCTCGAATGACTTGCTTTCGTAGTTTTGGTTCTGTAAACAATAATTAGGCATCATGGAAAAAGTACCACAAAAACACACTTCAAGAGAAACAATTGCATTGCTTTTAATCGGAATCGGGCTTTTGTGGATGCTAAAAAAGTCGGGCGCATTTTTCTTTTTTCCCGATCTTCATAATGTGTTTGCACCAATACGGCATGCCTTTCACGGACTTAGCCATTTCCTTTTCTCGTGGCCAATGATATTAATTGTAGTTGGCGTGGTTTTAATGGCCGGAAAACGAACGGGAGGTTTGGTATTACTAATAATTGGTGCCATTTTTATTCTGCCAAAGATTTTTGTACTCTCCATAGGTGTACTTTTTATTTTATTCCCGCTAATATTAATTGCTTTGGGAATTGCTTTGGTGACGAGGTTGTTATAACAGAAAATAGATTAAACTGATATATTTTAAATTTACCCGGTGTGGTAAACAACTTATTGAACAGAACTTTTTAGGGACAGAGAGGATAGTATTATGGAACACAAACCTGAATTATCAAACAGAAGAGCAATACTTGGAATTTTTATGATTGCCATTGGGGCACTTTGGATTTTAGAGCGCCTTGACCTTATTCCTTCATTTTGGAACGATATCCTTATTTCGTGGCAGATGCTACTTATTGGAATTGGGATATTCTCAATTATTGGAGGTAACAAAACAACCGGAACAGTATTAATCGTGCTGGGCAGTGTTTTTTTACTTCCCGAAGTTATGCATATTCCATACGAATTACGACGAATAGCCTGGCCTATGATAATTGTAGGAGTGGGGGTAATTTTATTAATCTCCCAAACCGGAAAACATCGTAAAATTCCACCAATGTCTGAGACTGGTTCGAGCAACTCTAGTCAGGCTGGCAGTAATTATTTCGATGATTTTGTAATATTTGGCGGTCGCGAAGTTTACATCGATTCTCAGAATTTTATGGGCGGGAAAAGCTCATCGATATTTGGAGGAACAGAATACGATCTTCGTCAGGCCAACCTATCGCAAAACGGAGCAGTTATCGACGCACTTACACTTTTTGGTGGTTGTGGTTTTAAGGTTCCACCCGACTGGACAGTAAAAAATGAGGTAACTGCTATTTTTGGAGCCTTTACCGATAAACGGGGAGGTTCCTTAAATCATATCGTTTCCGATCCTTCAAAAACATTAGTAATAAAGGGATTTGCTGCTTTTGGTGGTGTCGAGGTAAAATACATGTAGAATGGATTACCGCCATCCTTTTATAAAAAATCCGCGTCTTTCTGTATCCTATGGTATTGCCTGGTTTGTAGCCTCGGTTGTATTGGTGTTGTTTGCCACACTGGTAAATGGAATTTCCTTTGGCATAGCCGTTTCTGAAATCGTTACTTTCCTGTTGCTGTTTGCCTTAATTGGTACCGCTATTTGGTATGTTATAAAATTTAGTACACTCGAAGATAATAGCATTTTTCGTATTGTGGTGGCCCATTTATTTGCAGCCACGATAATTGTGTTTATTTGGATATACACCGGCACAGTAATTATAAAACTGGTACATCCAAATGCCGAATATTGGATGGAGAAAACATTGGTAAATCGCATGATGGGCGGTTACGGCCTTTATTTAATTGATGTGATTTTCTTTTATGCGGTAAATTATTACTACGCCTTTAAAGACAAAGTAAAAAATGAAACCAAGCTAAAAGAGCTGGTAAAAGAGGCCGAACTTCATGCTTTAAAATCGCAGATAAATCCGCACTTTCTGTTTAATAGTCTAAATAGTATCTCCTCGTTAACCATGACCGATCCGGGACGCGCCCAGGAAATGGTAATAAACCTTTCGCAATTAATGCGTTATTCATTAAAACACGAACAAGAAGAGAAAGTTAGCTTAAGGCAAGAATTGGAAAATAACAAGTTGTACTTAAGTATTGAGAAAGTTCGCTTTGGAAAAAAATTAAACCCGGTTTTTGCCATCAACGAAGATTGTTTAAAAGCCCAAATACCCAATATGATTTTGCAACCCTTGTACGAAAATGCCATTAAATATGGAGTGTACGAAGCCACCGAAACCATAGATGTAATTACACATGTACGTTGCTCCAAAGATTTTTTGGAAGTAACCATCAGCAATACTTACGATAAAAATGTGCTAGGCAAAAAGGGTGAAGGAATTGGACTCAGAAACATTCGCGACCGTTTACAGGTTATATATAATAACCCACATTTATTAAAAATAGAAGACAAGAAAAACGAATTTACCGTAACTTTAACCGTACCTCAAAATTTGTA
>JAUVDE010000345.1 GCA_030595485.1 Draconibacterium sp. | reverse complement strand
GAGAAAATAAAAGACATTCTGGCTAAAGCAGCCGATATGAAAGGCTTAAGCATGGCCGAAGTTGCCGCATTAACTTGCATTAGCGACCCGGTAATGCTTGGTGAGTTATTCGACACTGCCAACAAAGTAAAAGAAACCATTTATGGTAAACGTTTGGTGATTTTTGCACCATTGTACATTTCGAATTTATGTGCCAACGAGTGTTTGTACTGCGCTTTTCGTGCAACCAACAAAGATATTGTTCGCACAGTTCTTCCACAAGAACACATTAAACGCGAGGTACAAGAGTTGATTAATCAGGGACAAAAACGAGTGCTTCTAGTAGCCGGAGAATCATATCCCAAACAGGGATTTCAATATGTTCTTGATTCTATTCAGAGTATTTACGACGTTAAAACCGAACATGGCGAAATTCGCAGGGTTAACGTAAATGTGGCACCTTTACAAACCGACGAGTTTAGAGACTTAAAGGCAGCAGGAATTGGTACCTACCAGATTTTTCAGGAAACATACCACCGCGAAACCTACAGCAAAGTTCATGTTAAAGGGAAAAAACGCGATTACAATTGGCGGGCATGGTCGCTGCACCGTGCAATGGAAGCCGGAATTGATGATGTGGGAATTGGTGTTTTATTTGGCTTATTCGATTACCGTTTCGAGATTTTAGCGATGATGCAGCATATTAATGAGTTGGAAGAGAAATTTGGTGTTGGTCCGCACACAGTTAGTGTTCCGCGCCTAGAACCGGCAACCAACAGTGATATTGCTTCGCACCCACCATTCCCGGTTTCCGATATCGATTTCAGAAAAATAGTAGCCATTTTACGTTTGGCCGTTCCTTACACGGGTATTATTATGTCGACTCGCGAAACAGCAAAAATGCGCCGCGAAACTTTTGCACTTGGTGTTAGCCAAATTTCGGCAGGTAGTAAAACCAATCCGGGAGGTTACGAAGAGGAGGATGCAATTTCGGGCCAATTTAGCTTGGGCGACCACCGTACTTTGGATGAAGTAATTCGCGATGTGGCATCAATGGGTTACATTCCATCGTTTTGCACCGCATGCTATCGTTTAGGCAGAACAGGACAAGATTTTATGGATTTAGCTAAACCTGGAGATATTCGTTTGCATTGTGCACCAAACGGTTTGAGTTCGTTTAAAGAGTATTTGCAAAATTATGCTTCGCCGGCAACACAAGAAATTGGCGAAAGCTTAATTAAAGAAACCATAGCCGGAATGAGTGGACTGGCAAAACAACGCGCCGAGAAACTTGTAAAACGAGTTAGTGCGGGCAAAGATGATGTTTATTGTTAAAAATAGTACATAGTATTTAGTAGTAAGTAAAAAGTACTAAACAAATAAAAACAAAATGAGTACTCGAATTGAAATTGATCTACTAGGCGAAAAACAAATTCCTGCTGAAGCACTTTGGGGAATTCACACTGCACGTGCCATTGAGAACTTTCCAATTTCGGGTACCAAAGTCCACCCCGAATTGATAAAAGCTTTTGGCGAAGTAAAGCTGGCCTGCGCTCAAACAAATAATCAACTCAGCTTTTGGGATGATAGGAATAAGGCAGAAGCCATAGAAAAAGCATGTTTTGAATTGAGTCAAGGACTTTTAAACAAACACATTTTGGTTGATGCCTTGCAAGGAGGTGCAGGAACTTCGACAAATATGAATGTAAACGAAGTTATCGCCAACCGAGCCCTACAAATTCTTGAAAAGAAGTTGGGTTCATACGAAATAGTTTCTCCGCTCGACGATATAAACCTTCATCAAAGCACAAACGACACCTATCCTACGGCCTTAAAAGTAGCCGCCATTAAACTGCTTCGTCAGCTGGAACAAAACATACTCGATTTACAAGAAGCATTTCAGCAAAAGGAAAAAGAGTTTGCACATATTGTAAAAATTGGTCGCACACAACTACAAGATGCAGTGCTTACAACTTTAGGGCGCGAAATGAGTGCCTACGCCGAAGCATTTAACCGCGACCGCTGGCGCATTTACAAATGCGAAGAACGTTTGCGTGTTGTTAATCTTGGAGGAACTGCTATTGGAACCGGATTAGGAGCACCTAAAAAATTTATCTTTCGTGTGGTTGACAAACTCCGCGAAAACACAAACATTGGTTTAGCGCGTAGCGAGAACTTGGTTGATGGCACACAAAACGTTGATGTTTTTGTGGAAGTCTCGGGTATTTTAAAAGCCTGTGCCAGCAATCTCCTAAAAATAAGTAACGACTTACGTTTGCTTTCAAGCGGTCCCAACGCAGGTTTCGCTGAAATTAATTTACCACAGCTTCAGACAGGGTCTTCAATAATGCCGGGCAAGGTAAATCCGGTAATTCCGGAAGCTGTTGCACAAGCAGCCATGCAGGTTATGGGCAACGACCAAGTAATTGCGCAAGCTTGTAGTGCCGGAAATCTGGAGCTAAACCAGTTCCTTCCACTTATTGCACACAACCTACTGCAATCGCTCACTATTCTTTCCAATGCTTCAGAAATATTTCAGAATAAATGTGTGCATGGAATTACTGCTAACGAAACCATATGCAAAAAAAATGTAGAAAATTCTACCGCAACAGTTACAGCACTCCTTCCATTAATTGGCTATACAAAGGCCAGCGAAATAGTAAAACTGGCACAAGAAAAAGGCTTATCGATTAAAGAATCGGCATTGGAGTTGAGTCATATTTCTGATAAAGATTTTGAGAATGCAATTTCTCCCGAGGCAGTTTGTAGACTAGGCAACTAATTTCGCAAAACGTTAACACCACATTAACACGCACTTAATCAACTAACAAAGTGGGACTTACGCAAGCTCTGAAATAAAACACCAAACAATCCTTTAATTTAATTTGGAATTATTCTCAATAGTTATTAATATTGAGTCTAAATTAAAATAAATAACTATTAAGAAGTATAACTCAAAATTTTAAAATCATGAAAAAAGTATTAATCGTATTAGCATTTGTAGCCGTTTATGGAGTTTCTTTAGCAATGACTCAAGCAACACCAATGGTATCAGTTGACGAAATTGTAGTAGTTGACGACAATGTAGAAAAAGAAGAAGGTAAAAAAGCAGCTAAAACAAAAGCTAAAGGTGAAAAGCCAGCTGAAGGATGTTCAGGAGCAAAAGCTGACGCTAAAGCTTGTTCAGAAACAGCAACAAAAAAAGCTGCATGTTCAGGTGAAAAATCAACAGCTAAAAAAGCTTGTGGTTCTAGCTGCGGAGGAAAATAATAAAAAGTATTTCAGAATAATTGTATTTGTAAGGCCGTTTATCTAAACGATAAACGGCCTTACTTTTTTAGCCTGTGTTTGTATTTTTAATCGAATTCAGGTTTTTAGCAATTCAGGATGTAACCCACTTTTATTACATTTTCAATATTCACATTTGGGTCTTGAGCAAAGTATTTTCTGAGTTTAGAAATAAATACATCCAAACTTCTTCCTGCAAAATAATCGTTTTCACCCCAAAGCGCTGTTAAAATCTCCTCACGACGAACCACATTCTTTTTTGCCTTACACAACATAAGTAAAACTTCAGCCTCACGCGATGTTAATCGTTTAATTCGCCCCTCGAAATCAAGCGACAAGTTTACATAATCAAACACATACCGCCCGATATTAACCACCTTTTCATCTTCGTGTACATCGCTCCGTTTACTAATGGCCACTATCTTACACCAAAGTTCATCTTCATCAAAAGGTTTTGTGATATAATCATCGGCCCCAATGGTATAGCCTTTCATTTTATCCTCCTTCATTCCGCGGGCAGTCAAAAAGACAATTGGGATATCGGCATTAAATGCTTTAATCATCTTTGCAATGCTAAACCCATCTACCTTTGGTAGCATCACATCCAGAATACAAAAGTTAAAACTACCGACTTTAAATCCTTCAATAGCCGCTTCTCCATCTCGAAAAAGTTTAACCTGCACCCCATGGCTTTCCAAGAATTCAACCAATAGAAAACCCAAATTCAAGTCGTCTTCTGCAAGCAAGATATTAAGCTTATTTTCAGTCATCGTTTTTATTTAAAAGCGGCAAACACAAAGTAATTGTTGTTCCTTCTCCTACCACACTTTCTACATCAATGGTTCCACCGTGAGCAGTAACAACACGTTTAACATAGGCCAATCCAATTCCAAATCC
>JAUVDE010000045.1 GCA_030595485.1 Draconibacterium sp. | reverse complement strand
TACGGTGGTGACTTTGGTCCCGACACAGTGCCATCAGACGGTAACTTCTGTAACAATGGTTTGGTTGACCCCAACCGTGGAGTTAAACCTCATCTATTAGAGGTGAAAAAGGTATATCAACACATAGCATTCGATGCAGTTGATTTAAAAAAAGGTAGTATTTCAATTAAAAACAAATACGCATTCCTGAATCTGTCAGCATTCAACTTGGTTTGGGAAGTGCTTGGTGACGGAAAAGTTGTTGACAGTGGAAACCTTGGAAATATAGATCTAGCTGGTGGTGAAGCGAAACAATTCACCATCGACTATTCAGTAAAACCAGAATCTGGCGTTGAATATTTCTTAAACATAAAAGCAAACTTAAAAGAAGACTGGAGCCTAGTGAAAGCAGGTTGGACGATGGCTGAAGAGCAATTTGAATTACCCATTTTCAAACCCACGATTTTTAAGAATACCGCTGTAGATTTACCAGAAATAAATCTGGTTGATAACGACGAATATATAGTTGTTTCAGCAAAAGGATTTTCAATATCTTTCGATAAAACAAAAGGAGCCATTTCAAATTTCAAAAAGGGCGATACCGAAATGCTGACCAGTGGTCCAGTTCCTAATTTCTGGCGGGCACCAATCGATAATGACTTTGGTCACGATCTACATAAACGAGCTAAAGTTTGGCGCAAAGCAGGTGAAAACAGGCAGGTATCAAATGTTTCTGTGAAAGAGCTTCGTAAAGATGCCGCTCAGATTATTTTCGATTTCGACATTGTGGACGAAGAACAAGTAAAAATTGCAACTTACAAATCAACTTACACGGTTTATGGAACTGGTGATATTGTGGTAAACAACGATTTTAAAATAACTTCCGATGAAGAATTACCAGAGATTATTCGAATGGGAATGAATATGATTATGCCTCGCAATTTCGACCAAATGACTTGGTTGGGACGCGGGCCTCAGGAATCGTACTGGGATAGAAAAACAGGTGCTTTCGTTGGTTTGTACAATGGTAGCGTTGCCGACCAATATTGGGCATATCTTCGCCCACAGGAAAACGGAAACAAAACCGATGTGCGCTGGATGACCATTACTGACGAAACCGGAAATGGTTTTCTGTTCTCTGGAATGCCACTTCTGGAAGTTAGTGCACACCACAACATTATGGAAGATTTCGAAAGTTTGGAACGTACCGATGGCCGCCAAATTCCGGGAGTAGCAGTAGTAAATCGCCACACCACCGATGTAAAACCACGCGACCTGACTTCGGTTAATATCGACTACAAACAAATGGGTGTTGGCGGCGATAATAGCTGGGGAGCATTAACCCACGAGGAATATCGTTTAACTGAAAAAGCTTACTCTTATTCATTCCGAATGAAAGCTATTTCAAGCGACGATGATCCATCAAAATTGGCTAAAATGAAATTCTAGTTTCACAAAAAAAGCTAAGATATTCTTTGAATGCCATCCGCATGAGTTTTCTCAATTATGGATGGCATTCTTGTTTTAACAGAACATTTTCCGATATTTGATTTGACAAGAAATAAACCAAATGAAAAACCTATTCTATCTGATAATAATGCTTTTGGTATTTAATACCACCAAAGCACAGATTAAGACCGAATTAATCAATTACAAACAGGCTACATCGCAGACAATTAAGGTTGATATTAATACTGAAGTAGAATATCAAACCATTCACAACTTTGGAGCATCGGATGCCTGGAGTTGCCAGCATGTTGGCAATTGGCCCGATAAACAAAAAAACAAAGTTGCCGATTTGCTTTTTAGCTTAGACGAGAAAGCAGATGGTTCGCCAAAAGGAATTGGATTAAGCTGTTGGCGTTTTAACATTGGCGGTGGAAGTGCCGACCAAAAAGGAGAAACAAAAATAGGTGACCCTTGGCGACGTTCAGAATGTTTCCTGCAGGAAGACGGTTCTTATAACTGGCAAAAACAAGCCGGCCAACGTTGGTTTTTACAAGCTGCAAAAAAACGTGGAGTTCCAGATTTTATTGGTTTTGTAAACAGCCCACCAGTTTGGCTAACAAAAAATGGCCGAGCCAATTCAGATGGAGGAAACTCGGTAAACCTGCCGCTGGAGAACATTCCAAAATTTAGCCAATTTTTGGTTGATGTAACTGAAAATATTTATAAAAATGAAGGTATTTTGTTTGATTACCTATCACCTGTAAACGAGCCACAGTGGGACTGGAAAGGTGGACAAGAAGGTACGCCATGGACAAATAACGAAGTAGCAAACCTATGCCGAATTTTAGGAAATAACTTAAAGAATGCAGGACTTTCAACCCAATTAGAAATTGCCGAAGCCGGCAAGCTTACGCACCTTTTCGACCGGGGCAACGACTCGAAGCGCGGATTTCAAATAAGAGAATTCTTTTCACCCGAATCGGAGAATTATATTGGCAACGTTCCGAACATGGCACATAAAATTTCGGGACACAGTTATTTTACCGTAAAATCGGACAGTACCATGAATTTGGTTCGTTCGAAGCTAAACGACGAAATTCAACGCGTTGATCCAACGTTAGAATTTTGGATGAGCGAATATTGTATTTTAGGTGGCAATGGAGTTTTAAAAGGCGGTGAACGTGACCTTGGTATGGAAACAGCTCTATTTGTTGCAAACATTATTCATTCTGACTTAACTGTTGCTAACTCAAGTGTTTGGCATTGGTGGATAGCTGTTAGCCCATACAACTACAAGGACGGGTTGGTTTACATCGACAAAAGCGAAACAGGTGGCAATATTTACGAATCGAAACTATTATGGACCTTAGGAAACTATTCGCGGTTTATCCGCCCGGGAGCAAAAAGGATAGAGGTTGAAATAAATGACGATACCGATGTGAAGATATCAGCGTATAAAAACACAAACGGCGAACTTGTTGTAGTTTGTTTGAATCAAAAAAATCAAATTCAGAATATCCAACTTAATTTGCCCGGTGAAGCATTTCGCTACGAAACCTCTGAGAACAAAAGTCTATCGGTGATGGAGAGAGCAAGTCTTGATAAACCAATTTCATTGCCCGAAAAAAGTATTACCACATTTGTTATCCAATAATTTCGTTTTGAATATCGTTCAGAGAATATAACTTTGCCGCAAACTCAAAATAATGGAGATTCAAAACTTATCGTATTTATTATTATTGCTGGTGTATCTGGTAATTCCAGTGGTGCTTAGCATACAAAAAAAGGTACGCTTTGTTTTTCAATTAAGATATCTCCTTCCTGCTATTATTTTCACAGGAGCAATTTTTTCAATATGGAGCATGCGCTTTATCGAACAAGGTATTTGGAGCTATAACCCAAACTACATTACTGGTATTGAAATCATGAAAGTTCCGGTTGAAGAATGGCTATCGTTTCTAATCATTCCGCTATCGTCGGTCTATATTTACGAGTGGCTAAAAATACGCTTGGAAAATTTTGAACAAGCAAATATTTTTATAGTCGTTAGTCTGGTCCTTTTTGCAATTACCGGAGTGTTGACCTACTACTTCCGTGCTAGTATGTTTACTTTTTTCACTTTCTTTTTAAGCGCTATTTATTTGGGATATACCGTATTTCGTAACCGATTTAAAAAGCACTTCACAAAGTTCTATATAGCTTACGCCATTACCTTGCTTCCATTTTTAATCGTTTCTGCTATTTTAAATTCAATGCCTGCAATTGTTTACGATGCCAGTCACGTAATTGGTGTTGGCATTTTTGGTGTGCCTGTTGAAAGACTGGGATACTTATTTTTAATGCTACTTATTACGCTTACTATTTACGAATATTTAAGCGAGCGCCAATATTACTAATACTACTAAAATGGTTCTACTATATAACATCGGAATATTTCTGTACCGAGTGCTAATTAGAGCAGCTGCTTTATTTAATTCGAAGGCCAAATTTATGGTAGCTGGTCGGAAAAACTGGCGAAACCAGCTAGAAGCTAACATTGAAAAAGACGCTAAGTATTTGTGGTTTCATTGTGCATCACTTGGTGAATTTGAACAGGGGCGCCCACTTATTGAGGAAACTAAGGAACAATTCCCCGAATATAAAGTCATCCTGACTTTCTTCTCACCGTCGGGTTATGAGATTCGAAAAAATTACGAAGGAGCCGATGTGATTTGCTACCTGCCCATGGACACCAAAAGCAATGCTAAAGCTTTTGTTGATATTGTAAAACCGGAGAAAGTGTTTTTTGTGAAATACGAATTCTGGTATCATTTTATTACAGAACTTAAATCGAGAGAAATTCCACTATATATTGTTTCAGCTATTTTTAGAGAGAATCAACAATTTTTTAAAAATACGTTTTGGGGACTTTGGTATCGAAAAGTACTTTCTAGTTTCGAGCACTTTTTTATTCAAAACAAAAAATCAGCTGAGCTATTAAAATCTATTGGTATCGAGAATTTCACAATTTCGGGAGATACACGTTTCGACAGAGTGGCCACCATTGCAAAAAGTGCAAAACAGTTCGATATTGTTGAAAAATTTAAAGGTAATTCACAGCTATTAGTTGCCGGAAGCACCTGGAAGCCCGATGAAGACTTGCTCATAGAGGTTATTAACAAGCAAAAAGATGTTGATAAGGTAAAATTCGTTATTGCTCCCCACGAAGTTTCGCCTTCCAATATTAGCAGAATCAAACAATTGTTGAAAAAGTCCGCTATTTCTTTCAGTAAAATAGATAATTCACCAATAGAGAACTACGATGTGTTAATAATTGACTCAATTGGTATTCTTTCTTCGTTATATCAATACGGAAACTTAGCATACATAGGGGGTGGATTCGGAGTTGGCATTCATAATATTTTAGAAGCAGCCACTTTTGGCCTGCCCATAATTTTTGGTCCAAATTATACCAAATTTAAAGAAGCAGTTGACTTGGTTGACGAAAAAGGAGCCTTTTCAATTCATAATTTTAATGATTTGGAGGCCGCATTAAGCCTACAATTAAACGATAAAAACGAGCTTGAAAAAGCATCCGAAATCAGTAAAAAATATGTAGAAAAAAATGTGGGTTCTACAAAACTTATCATAAAAAAAGTTTTTAACAGATTAGGCTAAATTGCATGCTTTTTGTTAGCATTTTTTTGTTCTAAAAATCGATTTTTTACACTTAATAATTGAGGGGCATTTTTTTCTTACTCCTAACAATTATTTTCACTTTTGGTAAACTTTTTGTCGCTATCAAATATGTTAACACCTGACTATTAGCTACATAACGTTTCGAAGTTGATAACTTCTTTTAATTTAATTCAATAATACTTTCCAAAAGTTTGATTTGTGTTTTATCTTGCGATACACATTTGTGAAAAACTAGAAACCTAGAAAATCCAGATATTATTCTTTTATCTTTTAATACACTTATAGGAAAAACATGGCAACAAACGAAGTATCCGTAAAAGCCCCGGCAGGCAAAAAAATTTATTCACAAGAAGAAGCAATAAGCGCCTCACTAGAGTACTTCAAAGGAGATGATTTAGCAGCAAGAGTCTGGGTAAATAAATACGCCCTTAAAGATTCTTTCGGAAATATATTTGAACGCACCCCCGACGACATGCACAAACGATTGGCAAGCGAAATTGCCCGTGTCGAAAAACGTTACCCAAACCCACTTACCGAAGACGAAATTTATGGTGTATTAAAAAACTTTAAATATATCGTTCCACAAGGAGGACCAATGACAGGAATTGGAAACAATTACCAGGTTGCTTCGCTTTCGAACTGTTTTGTTGTTGGAAACAATGGCGATTCGGACTCGTACGGTGGAATTATGAAAATTGACCAGGAACAAGTTCAACTTATGAAACGCCGAGGTGGTGTTGGTCACGATTTGTCACACATTCGCCCAAAAGGCTCACCTGTAAAAAACTCAGCACTAACATCAACAGGTATTGTTCCTTTTATGGAGCGCTATTCAAACTCAACACGCGAAGTTGCACAAGACGGTCGTCGCGGCGCACTAATGCTTTCAGTATCGGTTAAACACCCCGACGCGGAAAGTTTTATCGATGCAAAACTGGAGCAAGGTAAAGTTACCGGGGCCAATGTTTCAGTTAAAATCCAGGACGATTTTATGCAAGCTGTTGAAGCCGGAACAGAATACGAACAACAATATCCAATAACAGGAGAACCTGTTTATACAAAAAAAACAGATCCTACAAAAATCTGGGGTAAGATTGTAAAGAATGCATGGAAATCAGCCGAGCCGGGTATCTTATTCTGGGATACAATTATAAACGAATCGGTACCTGATTGTTATGCCGACCTGGGTTACCGTACAGTTTCGACCAACCCGTGTGGCGAAATCCCTTTGTGCCCATACGATAGTTGCCGTTTATTAGCCATCAATCTATATTCATACGTTGACCAGCCATTTACGAAAAACGCAAAATTCAATTTTGACTTATTCAAGGAGCATGTTCATTACGCACAGCGTATAATGGACGATATTATCGATCTTGAATTAGAGAAAATTGATGCTATTATTGCAAAAGTAGATGCCGACCCAGAAGACGAGGATATTAAATTTACCGAAAGAAACCTTTGGAATAACATAAGAAATAAAGCAAAAGAAGGCCGTCGTACCGGAGTTGGCATAACTGCCGAAGGCGATATGTTAGCTGCCCTAGGTTTGCGTTACGGAAGCGACAATGCTACCGATTTCTCTGAAGAAATTCATAAAACAATTGCAATTGAAGCTTACCGCTCATCGGTATACCTCGCCAAAGACCGTGGTGCTTTTGCTATTTACGATACTGAGCGCGAAAAAAATAATCCGCTAATTAATCGTATTAAGGCTGCTGACCCAGAATTATATACAAAAATGAAAAAATATGGCCGTAGAAATATTGCCTTGTTAACCATTGCTCCCACCGGAACTACAAGTTTGATGACACAAACTTCTTCGGGAATTGAGCCTGTTTTTATGCCAGTATATAAACGTCGTAGAAAAGTAAATCCGAACGATAAAAATGTTCGTGTTGATTTTACTGATGAAGTTGGAGATGCCTGGGAAGAGTACACTGTTTTCCATCATCATTTTAAAACATGGATGGCAGCCAGTGGAATTGATACCTCGCGTGAATACACACAGGCAGAACTTGACAAGTTTGTTGAGAAATCGCCTTACTACAAAGCAACATCAAACGATGTTGACTGGTTAAACAAAGTTCGTATGCAAGGTAAAATTCAGAAATGGGTTGACCACTCGATTTCGGTTACCATTAACCTACCTGCTGATGCAAAACAAGAGCTTGTTGGCGAACTTTATTTCGAAGCCTGGAAAAGTGGCTGTAAAGGAGTAACCGTTTACCGCGATGGATCTCGCTCGGGTGTTCTTATTTCGAACAACGAAAGTGAAAAACAAAAAGGAGGAGGCTCATTGCCAACTAAACGCCCCGAGAAGCTAGAAGCTGATGTTGTGCGTTTCCAGAATAACAAAGAAAAGTGGATTGCTTTTATGGGTTTGATGGACGGTAGACCATACGAGGTTTTTACCGGTTTGCACGACGATGAAGATGGAATTCTTCTTCCACGCTCCATAACAAAAGGTTACATTATTAAAAGCTGGGAAGGCGAAGAGTCCAGATACGACTTCCAATACGTTAACAAACGTGGTTACAAAACCACAATTGAAGGTCTTTCGCACAAATTTAATCCGGTTTACTGGAACTATGCAAAACTAATTTCTGGTACTTTACGCCACGGAATGCCAATTCATAAGATTGTGGAGCTGGTAACCAGTTTGCAATTAGATAACGACACCATTAACTCGTGGAAATCTGGCGTTGCACGTACCCTTAAAAAGTACATTCCTGACGGAACAGTTGCCGACGATGCAAAATGCGGCGATTGTGGTTCGGAAGACGTAGTTTATCAGGAAGGATGTTTGACTTGTCTTTCGTGCGGATGCTCAAAATGTGGATAATCAATTCAAATCATAATAAAAAAACCAGAATCAAGTTAGATTCTGGTTTTTTTATGCCTTTATTTTTGTGAACTAAATCTTCGTCATTTAAAAATCAATAATGGTTTTAATCTTCTCGTTATAACTTTTACTACACGAAATAATTCGTTCCTTTTCGCATTTCATTACCAAATCGTACCTGCCATTTGCTAACTTTTTTACTTCCTGAATTAGCTTGCTATTTATAATAGTTGATTTATGAACACGAATAAAATCTTCAGGTAATTTATTTTCAAGATCAGCTAAGTTCGAATCAACCAGATAATCTTTTCCGTTAATATCTGTCAGGAAAATATAATTATTTGAAGCCGAAAAATCTACAATCTCATTAAACTGAATAAGGGTAATTTTACTACCCTCTTTTACCGGATAGTAGTCCCGAATATTTTTCTTCGATTCATTGGATTCCTGATACTTGTTAAACTGCTGCTCAACCTCTTTTACAGTCCATTTTCTTTCGCTATTTCTTTTGGATTTCCGGATTGCTCTTACAACAAAAAAAACAATCAATGCAATGGGTAGTATCAGACAAATTAGAAGGATAACAACAATCTCTTGTGGGCCAAGAAATCCTGCAAGTAAGGTATTCATAAATAATGTTTCTGGTTTTTAACTATTACCAAACTAACACAAAATCAAGGTCTTCTCAAAACTGTATTTGCCAACATACCCAATTTCATAGCCAACCTTATCAGTTGACAACTTAAAATGCCTCTTACAATTTTTCTAACCTGGAAATTGTAAAACAAAAAAGGCGCAACTTTAAGTTACGCCTCTGAAATATTTCGATAGAATTTTTTAAGCTTCAATCATTGCCTTGTATGCATCTGCATCCATAAGGTCTGCAAGTTCGGCTACATTGGCAACTTTAATCTTCACCATCCAACCTTCGCCATAAGGATCTTTGTTTACCAACTCAGGGTCATCTGCCAAAGCTTCGTTAAACTCTAACACTTCACCGCCAACAGGCATAAACAAATCCGAAACAGTTTTTACTGCTTCAACCGTACCAAAAGTTTCACCTATATCAAGTGTTTCACCTTCCGTTTCAATTTCAACAAAAACTACGTCGCCTAGTTCGCCTTGTGCAAAAGCAGTTACACCAACAGTGACAACATCACCTTCAACACGTACCCATTCGTGGTCTTGCGTGTATTTTAATTCAGCTGGAATACTCATAATGAAATGATATTTAATATTTTTGCTAAAATTAAAACATTTTACTGAATTATGCGTGGCTAGACAGCTGTCATTTCACTGATTTTTGTCGTATTTTCTTAATGAAGCCTGCTTTTGTTTTAGTCTTTTTGTATTATTGCAAAAAATGTTGATAGATATGTTTTCGAAGAAAGTCAATTCGCTGGAAGAGTTAGAAGGTGTTGCTGAAGAATTAATTGCGCAATTTCCCAAAGAACGCGTTTTTGCATTTTACGGCAAAATGGGCGCCGGAAAAACAACATTTATTCAATCTATTTGCCGTGCCTTAGGATCGGCTGATAATGTTACCAGCCCAACTTTTGCATTGATTAACGAATACATGGATGCAAAAATGAATTCCATTTTCCACTTCGACTTCTACCGCATAAATGACATTGAAGAAGCTTTTGATTTGGGTTACGAAGACTACATTTATAGTGGTAATTATTGCCTAATTGAATGGCCGGAAATGATTGAATCACTCCTTCCTGACAATTTGGTGGAAGTAAAAATTGAAACCCTTGACAACAACACCCGAATGATTTCAGCCAAAACAATATAACACGGCATTTCCTTCTTCCGTCCACCTACATACGACTTCCGACCTCTTTTTCTTTGAAAACTCCCCATTTGCTTGTAAATTGCTAATCTTTACGAAAAGAACTAAAGCATAAATTGTAATTATGGAAAAGGCGAAGGAAAAAGTTTCGATACCCAAAAATATGCTACTGCCCAAAGAGGAAATGCTGGAAGTAAGAAAAAAAGGGCAAAAGCTTAAGATTGGTATCCCGTCCGATTATTCCAAAGTTGAATACCGGGTTCCACTTTCGCCACAAGCTGTTGATTTGTTGGTTTCATATGGCCACGAAATTCTGATTGAAAAAGATGCCGGTAAGTCAGCTAGTTACACTAACGAAGCTTACCAAAAAGCAGGAGCAGTTATTATTGAAACCAAAGAAGAAATCTTTCAGTGCGATATAATTTTACGAATTGCCCCCTTTAATTGCGAAGAAATAGACGCACTACGTGGCAATCAGGTTATCATTTCTAACATGCAGATTCATGCACATTGTACCGAATCGATTCAGAAAATGATGAAAAAAAAGGTAACAACCGTTGCCTTTGAATACCTCGAAAACGAAGAGGGTTTTCTTCCCTTTGTACACCAAATGAGCCAAATTGCGGGAGTAACCGCCATAACCATTGCCAGCGAATATTTAAGCAACTCGCGCGATGGGAAAGGCGTTCTGTTTGGTGAAGTTACCGGTGTTACTCCGGCTGAATTGGTAATTATTGGAACTAGCACTGCTGCCGAATATGCGGCGCGTGCAGCCATTGGTTTGGGCATTTTTGTAAAAGTTTTCGACACTTCGGTTTACGAACTTAGTAAGTTGGAAGAAAAACTCGGGCGTAGAATATTTACTTCTGTTTTCTATCCAAAGGTTTTACGAAAAGCACTGGTTTCGGCCGATGCAGTAATTGGAGCCACAGCTTTTAACACGCCACCAAAGTTTAAGGTTAGCGAAGATTTGATAAAACAAATGAAAGAAGGCTCGGTTATTATCGACCTAAACGTTAGTCAAGGCGGCTGTTTCGAAACCTCGAAATGTACCGACTTTAACAATCCAACCTACACAAAACACGGAGTTGTACACTATTGTGTTCCCAATACGCCGGCCATGGTTGCCCGAACTGCGTCTATTTCAATGAGCAATATTTTAATCCCAATTTTACTGGCAATTGGCGATAATGGAGGAGTTGACAATTACATAAAAGTGTCAAGAGGTTTTCGAAAGGGTGTTTATATTTATCAGGGAATTTTAACAAACCCCGATGTTGGGCGACAGTTTCATATCCCATCAAAAGACATTGATTTATTACTTGCTGTTTACTAAAAATAGCTTCCTCTTTTCGATATTCAAAACTAAAGTTTAATTTAGATTTCATTTTTAATTTTTGCTATGGATTTTAGCCAACTAAATATAAATACTCCCCTCGAAATATTAAACCAATCGAGCCAAAATACCTTGGTGGGCAACCTTGGTATTGTTTTTACCAAAATTGAGAAAGGGATGATTGAGGGCGAAATGCATTTAAGTGACAAGAATAGCCGCCCCGGTGGGCTTTTACACGGTGGAGCCAATTTGGCTTTTGCCGAAACTCTTGCCGGTTTGGGTAGCATGTTAATTGTTGATTTCGCAAAATTTGAGGTACTCGGAATTCAGGTAAATGGCAGTCACACCGGAACTTTAAAGAAAGGGAAAGCCACCGCAACTGCCCAAATTATTCACGAAGGAAAACAAACCCACATTTGGAATGTTGATGTAAAAAACGAAGCTGGACGATTAATTTCTACCGCTCGAGTTACAAACATGATTGTAAAAAGGGACAATGACTGATAAAGACGATTTTGCACAATTTATAGATAAACTACTTCAAAAGAACTGCTCTTTTGCACTTTGGTCGTTACCTCAAAGTACCGAAATACATGCTTTAATTACCAACAAGGAAGACTTAATTTATCCGGAGCAGTTTAACAAACTAAACGGTCAACAAGGCTTTGTTTTTGCACCTTTTCGAGTCGATAGCAATAATCCTTTAGTACTTCTAAAACCGGGAATTTATGCAACGGGAATTGACAATATTCTAAGTATAAATCTGAAGAATTTCCCACAAGCTCCAGCTGGTGACAAGAGATACAAAACGCCAAACATTATCTCAAAAAGCGAATATTTTAATGACATAGATGAGACGGTAGATGAGATTATAAATACGAAACTTGCCAAAGTAATCGTATCTCGGATTATTCCGAAACAAAGAAATACTGAGTCACTGGGAGAACTCTACCAGCAACTGTTTAAGCAAACACCAAATGCTTTTGTTTATCTGATTAATTTACCCAAAGCTGGTTTATGGATGGGTGCAACACCCGAGATATTGCTACAATCGGAAGGCGAACAAATGCAAACAGTTTCATTGGCCGGAACACAGTCGCGCCGTGCCGATTCGGATTACAGCTGGCGTACCAAAGAAATTGAGGAGCAGGCCTTTGTCTCGCGATATATGCTCGATATTTTTTACCGGTATAAAATTTATCCATACAGTACCCAAGGACCCGAATCGCTGGAAAGCGGAAAGGTGGCACACTTAAAAACCAGCTTTTTCTTTTCAGCTAATAAAATTGCAGATAAGTTGGGTGAATTTGTTTCGGAGCTTCATCCAACACCAGCCGTGTGTGGATTGCCAAAATTAACTGCCGACGAATTTATTTCGAAGATTGAAAAACACAACCGACGTTACTATTCAGGTTATTTGGGACCTTGGAAATTAGAAGATTCAGTGAAATTATTTGCAAATTTGCGTTGTATGGAAATTCTTCCTGAAGAATATTTGTTGTATGCTGGCGGTGGGATTACCGCACGTTCGGAAGCAGCAACAGAATGGGAAGAAA
This sequence comes from Draconibacterium sp., assembly GCA_030595485.1. GTDB lineage: Bacteria > Bacteroidota > Bacteroidia > Bacteroidales > Prolixibacteraceae > Draconibacterium. The sequence continues at coordinate 1,216 of JAUVDE010000045.1, read as the reverse complement.
CCAATAATAAAGCACAAACTTTACTTTCGGCAATTGAAGCTATTCAAAACAAATGATTTCGACAAAAAAACATATTCAGCAACTTGCAGCAATCCTAAACGAAAAAGGTGTTAATGATATTATTATCTCGCCAGGCTCGCGTAACGGCCCGCTAATTCACACTTTGGTGGGTTGCAAAAAATTTAACTGCCGAAATATTGTTGACGAGCGTAGTGCAGCTTATTTTGCCATTGGTTTGTCGCAATCGGTACAAAAACCGGTGGTGTTGGTTTGCAGCTCGGGCACAGCAACTTTAAATTATACTCCTGCTATTGCCGAGGCTTTTTATTTAAATATTCCACTGATTGTAATTACTGCCGACCGTCCCGATTACTGGATTAACCAAGGTGAAAGCCAGTGTATTCCGCAGAAAAATATTTATGCCGATTTTACCAAAATGGAGGTAAGTTTACCTTTGGGCGAAACGGAAAAAGAACTTTGGCAAGGCGAGCGACTTTGTAACGAAAGTATAAATGCTGCTATTTCAAATACTCCGGGCCCGATTCATATAAATATTCCTTTGGATGAACCACTTCATGATTTAGTGGATGAAAAGCTACCTACAATAAAATCGATTGAGATTGCCGAAACCAAGGCCAAATTAAGCGAAAAGGAAATTCAGAAATTAAGTGCAACAGTTTCAAAGTCGCAAAAGATTTTAGTTCTGGCGGGTCAGCAAAACCCCGATAAAAATATGGAACTTGTTTTGGCCGATTGGGCCAACAAATCAGGAGCAGTAGTTTTAAAAGAGCACCTTTCAAATTTAAATCATACCAACTTTTGTGGAAGCATCGATACTTTTATGGCTTCGCTTTTAAACAATAACATCGAGAACTTTAAACCCGATTTGCTAATTAGTTTTGGCGGTCAGTTCGTATCAAAAGCCTTAAAACAATTTTTACGTTTAAATTCGCCTAACGAACACTGGCATTTAAGTTTATCTAAGCAACACTTTGACACCTACCAGTCGCTTACAAAAGTAATTCCATGCGAAGCGCTTTCCTTTTTCAGTCAGCTAGAAAGTGCCACTCAAAAAGAAAAAACATACCAGAATACCTGGAAAGAGAAAGAGACACAAGTAAATACATTGCAAGATGATTTTATCAAAGAAGCTGATTTTTCAGACTTAAGCGTTTATAATCAAATAAAATCGCACTTGCCAAAAGATTCTGTTGTT
>JAUVDE010000038.1 GCA_030595485.1 Draconibacterium sp. | reverse complement strand
AAGATTTTCTGCGTGATATTCTTAACAATAATAAATTCACCAATATTTCTTTCGAAGATTTCGATAAAGAGATTTACGAGAAGTTTGGAATTGAGCTGGTTCCGATGATGGATGATTGGTTTCAGGCGAAGGCTTTACCCGGTTATCTGGTATCACCTATTAAAGCTGTAAAAGTAAAATCGGGCGATGCAATGAAAACGATGGTTTCGGTAACCATTACTAATTTCACCGATGTTGAAGGTTTAGTGAAATTGTCGTTTCGTATTGGTGGTGGCCCCGGCGGACGTGGTTCGCGAGGAGGTGGTCCCGGCGGAAGTGATATGATCGATAACCTGATTTACTTGGAAGCCGACCAAACCAAAGAATTAAGTTATTTGGTCAATGGTGCTCCGCGTATGATTATCCTTAATACTTTGACATCGAAAAATGTACCACAAACTTTTATGGAATTTTTCCGTGAGGTGGACGAAGATTTAAAGGCCAAACCATGGGAGGGCGAAAAAATATTGGATACGCCGGTTCAAACCCGACTGCCTAACGAATCTTTGGTGGATAACGAAGACAAAGGTTTTTCGGTCACTTCAACCGATAATAGTAGCTTACTCGAAAGACTAATTGTAAAAGAGGAAGAGACAAAACGAAAATACGAAGGCATAAATTGGTGGCGTCCGCCGACAAACTGGACAGCAACCACCAACGACGATTTTTATGGTGATTATGTGCGTTCGGCACATTACATAAAAGGAAGTAAGGAAGGGAAGCTAAGCGCCACATGGAAGGTGCCGCTTAAAAAACCGGGTTACTACGATGTGTACTTCCATTTGTATAAATCGCGCAGTTATCGTCGCGATAGAAAAGATGAAAAAGGGAATTATAATTTTACCATTCATGGCGAAGATGGACCCGAAGAAGCCGCTTTGGAAGTGCACAATGCAGAAAATGGCTGGAGCCATTTAGGCTCGTTTTATTTCGATTCGGAAACAGCGGTAATTGAGCTATCGAATAAAACAGACTTGCGTTTTGTTTTTGCCGATGCCGTGAAAATAGTGGAAATATAAGAAATTAATAAGCATAGAAATGACAACAAAAATTAAACTATTGGCACAACTTTTCATCCTGATATTTTTTATGGGTGTGGGAAGTTCTGCAGTTAAGGCACAGGAAGCACTAACGCTTGCCAAAGCACTGAGCATTGCTGAAACAGGAAGTCCTGATATTCAGCGATCGCTCTTAAATTTAGAACGATTTTCGAAAAATCTGGAGGCACAGCGTGCGGCATTAAAATCACGTTTTTCTTTGGAAGTAAATCCTGTTGATTATAGTAACCAAAGGCGTTTCGATAGCCGGGTTTCCGAATGGTATACCAACGAAAATTTTCAAACAAGTACAGCTTTTCGGATTGAACAGCCAATTCTTTTTACGGATGGTACCATATCGTTAACCAACGAGTTTGGGTGGGCAAGTAGTAATTCCACTTTGTCGAGTACCGAAACCGAAAGCGAAGTGTTTTTTAATAACCTTTATGTGAATTTGAATCAGCCTCTTTTTACCTATAACCGTCAGAAGTTGCAGTTAAAGGAATTAGAGCTAAATCTTGAAAATGCGAACATTGGTTATGCTATTCAGCGTTTGAATTTGGAGCGAAATGTAACGCAGTTTTTCTATAATGTTTACATGTCGCAAATGAATTTAAGTATTTCGCGCGAGGAGCTGGACAATACACAAAAAAGTTTCGACATAATTGTAAATAAAGTAGAGGCCGGATTAACAGCACGTGAAGAACTTTATCAGGCCGAGTTAAACTTGTCCACTTCAAAATCGAATGTACAAAACAATGAAGTAAATTTTGAAAATGCAAAAGACCAGTTAAAACTATACCTGGGAATGGATTTATTTCAAGATATTTTGATTTTGGCCGACATTGGCTCTAACCCTATTCCGGTTGATTTGGACAGAGCCATTGAAAACGGTTTAAATTCAAGAATGGAATTGCGTCAGCGCGAAATTGATGTTGAAACCAGCCAATTCGATTTAATTCGTACCAAATCGCAAAACGAATTTCGTGGCGATATGAATCTGCGAATGGGAATTACGGGAGATAATAACGAGTTGAACATGATTTTCGACAATCCAACCCGGAGTCCTTCGGTATCTTTAAGTTTTAATATTCCTATCTTCGATTGGGGTGAAAAGAAAGCACGAATTGCAGCTGCCGAGGCAGCCATTCAGACGCAAGAATTAAACCTTACGGAAGAAAGGAAACAGATTATTGTTGATATTAGACAAGTGTATAGAAACCTACAAAACCAGTTAAATCAGATTGATATTGCGAAGCAAAACGAGAGGAACGCCGAGTTAACCTACGAAATTAATCTCGAACGTTACGAAAATGGCGATTTAACGGGTATGGATTTGAACTTGTTTCAAACACAGCTTTCCGAGAAAAAAATCTCCTTTAGTCAGGCACTTATCAATTATAAAATAGAATTATTAAACCTTAAAATACAGTCCTTATACGATTTCGAAACTGGTCAGGCGATTGTGCCTTCCGAGTTATATCTAAGCGATGAAGGAGAAAAAAAGTAAAAGCGAAAAAATTTAAATCATGAAGAATATAAAGTTACTTATCCTTTTTGTTGTAGTTGCCACAGTAATTTCGTGTAACCAACAGCAATCATCCGAAACTGCCGACTTATCAGTTCCGGTTTCAGTAGAAAATATTAAGCTGAAAAGCATACAACAGTATATTGGTACCACCGGAACTGCAAAATCAAAGTACGAAACCGAATTGTATTCTGAAATTGCTGCCGACTACCAACTACTGGTTAATCCGCGTACCGGAAAAGAATTCAGACTTGGCGATAAAGTTCAAAAAGGCGATGTTATTATCCATCTTGAAGATGCTGAATATGTAAACAGTATCGCCATCGAGTCGAAAGAATTGAACCTTGAGATTGCTGATTTTGAATACGAAAAATCAAAATCGTTATATGATAAAGGTGGGGTAACATTGCGCGAGCTTCGAAACTCTGAATTGTCGAAAACGAACGCAAAAATCGATCACGATCGAGCTGAAATTCAGTTGGAAAAAATGGAAATTGTGGTGCCTTTCTCAGGTGTAATTGTCGACTTACCTTACCATACTGAAGGTGTTCGTGTGGCTACAAATCAACCTATGGTAAGTTTAATGAGTTACGATAAAATGTACATTGAAATTAACTTACCCGAGAAAAATATCTCCGACGTAAAAGTGGGGCAAGAAGTAGTAATTACCAATTACACTTTAACCGAAGATACCATCACCGGAGTTGTAAGTGAGTTGTCGCCAATTATTAGCGAAGAAACCCGAACCTTTGCCGGTAAACTTCAAATCGAAAATTCAGATTTAAAATTACGCCCCGGAATGTTCGTAAAAGCAAATATTATTACTTCGCAAAAAGACAGCGCCGTTGTAATTCCTAAAAATTTAATTATGTCAGGTTCGCGTGGCAAATATGTATTTGTTGTTGGGCGTAACAGTGCTGCCGACGATCGTCGTATTACAACCGGAATTTCAAATCAGGATGAAATTGAAGTGGTGGAAGGATTAAAAGCCAACGACCGCTTAATTATTAAAGGATTTGAAACCCTACGCGACAATTCAAAAGTAAAAGTGATTTTGTAGAAAATGGCTGGAAGCACGAAGTTGGAAGTTAGAACTACTTCCAACTTCGTGTTTCCAACTTCCAACTTTTTATAGCATGAAGAAATTAACACAATTTTCCGTCAATTATCCGGTTACCGTACTTATGGTAGTGCTTGGAGTTGTTCTCCTGGGCTACATTTCGTACGATAAATTGGGGGTTGACCTTTTCCCCGACCTGAATTCGCCCCGTATATTTGTGGAGGTAAGTTCGGGCGAGCGGCCACCTGAAGAAATGGAGCAGCAGTTTGTGGAGAATATCGAAGCGCTTGCCATTCGTCAGTCCGATGTGGTGCAGGTAACTTCTACTTCGCGAGTTGGTTCTGCTCAAATTACGGTTGAATATGCCTGGAACAAAGATATGGACGAGGCTTTTCTCGATTTGCAGAAAGCCCTAAATACGCTTACGCAAAACTCCGAAATTGATGAACTGCAGATAACGCAGCACGACCCAAATACTACGCCGGTTATGGTAATTGGCTTAACGCACACCGAAATTGACGACATGAATGAAGTCAGGAAGGTGGCGGAAAGCTATATTCGTAACGAACTGGTACGTTTGGAAGGTGTGGCCGAAGTTGAACTTACCGGGCAGGAAGAAAGCGAAATAGTTATTGAAACCGATGTTTTCAGACTAGAAGCACAAAACCTTTCGATGGACGAAGTTGCAAACCGCATTCAGAATTTTAACCGAAATGTTTCGGGAGGAAAAATAAGCGACATGGGTATGCAATACATTGTAAAAGGTGTTTCTATTCTGCAAACCGTTGAAGATTTTGAAAATTTGATTGTAGGGTACAAATTGGTTCGTAATCAGGAATCAGCCCAGGCGCAAAGTAACAATACCATGGCACCGGTTTATTTGAAAAATGTGGCCACGGTTTCAATCGCAAATAAAGAACCCGTAAATATTGTACACATAAATGGCAAGCGTTGTGTTGGTTTATCCATTTACAAAGAAACCAAATACAACACCGTAAAATCGGTTGAGCAAATAAACAAGGCTTTGGTAAGTATTCGAAAAGCTTTACCGGGCTATGAACTAACGGGTGTTACCAATCAAGGACGTTTTATTAGCAGAGCCATTGGTGAGGTTCAGAAAACCGCTTTGCTGGGTATTTTGTTGGCAGTTATTGTGCTGTTTGTCTTTTTACGACGCTTTGGTACCACATTAATTGTAAGTATCGCTATTCCTATTTCAATTATTGCCACGTTCAATTTAATGTATTTCAACCACCTCACCATAAATATTATGACTTTGGGAGGGCTCGCGCTTGGTGCGGGAATGTTGGTTGATAATGCCATTGTGGTGATGGAAAATATTTTTAGAAATCACGAAAATGGAATGAGTGTGCGCGATGCTGCTATTACGGGTACATCGCAGGTGGGTGGTGCAATTACGGCATCAACGCTAACAACAATTATCGTGTTTCTGCCTATTGTTTATTTACATGGCGCTTCGGGCGAATTGTTTAAAGATCAGGCATGGACAGTGGCATTTTCACTACTATCATCCTTGGTTGTAGCTATTTTCCTCATTCCAATGATGTATCACCGTTTCTATCGGAATAAAAAATCGCCAACAAAAGCAAGTTCGGTTAAAGTAGGTGGTTATGGTCGTTTTTTGGAGAAGGTGCTAAAAGTAAAATGGGTGGTAATAATTTTAACTACCATCGCTATTAGTTCTTCGGTTTTATTGGTACCCTACATTGGTGCCGAATTTATGCCTAAAACTGAAACCAAAGAATTAACGATTAAACTGAAATTAGTGGAAGGCACCGAGTTGAGTCGTACCGAATCAACTGTGCGTAACATCGAAGATATTTTAATAGAATATTTGGGTGATAATCTCGACAAAATTTATTCGCAAGCTGGACCATCTACCGGAATAACAGGAGATGCTAGTTCTGTATTTGAGGGTGAGAATACCGCTGAAATAAAAGTTATTCTCGCTGCTGAGTCAAGCATATCAACCGAAAGTATTGTCCGAACTGTGGATAAACTCACCCAGAATATTGAAGGAATGGATATTTCCTTTTCTCAGGAAGAGAGTGCTTTGCAATCGATACTTGGAACCGATGAGGCGCCGGTGGTTGTAGAAGTTCGGGGAGACGAGCTGGATGAGATTGAAAATGTGGCGAATCAGGTTAAAGAGAAAATGGAAGCCGTTAATGGTTTATTTAATGTACAAACATCTATTGAAGATGGTGCGCCCGAAGTTGAAATTAAGGTTGACCGCATGCGGGCCGGAATGTACAACATCGATATAAACACGGTAATTACGCAAATTCAAGACCAGCTGGAAGGTAAAAGTGCCGGGCAGTTGGAGAAGAGTGGCGAAATGCAAGACATTACCATTAAAGTACCAGAGAAAGGGATTGAGGAGATTAATTCATTCTTGATTACCTCGGGCGATCAGGTTTTTCGTTTAAGCGAAATTGCTGAAATTTCATTTGGTGTTTCTCCAAAAGAGATTTTCCGAAGAAACCAAAATCGAATTGGAAAAGTTACTGCACAATTGCAAAAAGGTGTGGCACTCGACCATGTTTCAAGCGAAATTCGGGAAGCAACTTCAACAATCGATTTATTACCCGATTACCGAATTAAAGTAACGGGCGAGGAAGAAAAACGTCAGGAGTCACTAAATAACCTGGCTTTTGCCTTGTTGCTTTCCATTGTGTTGGTATATATGGTTTTAGCTTCACAGTTCGAATCTTTGATTCATCCATTTACCATCCTGCTTACCATTCCGTTGGCAGTTGTTGGGAGTGTACTCCTCTTTTATATAATGGGGAAAACGCTAAATATTATGGCAATTATTGGTGTAATTATGTTGGTGGGAATTGCGGTTAACGACTCCATTATTTTAGTCGACCGAATAAACCAGTTGATAAGAAGTGGCGTTGAACGCAAACAAGCAATATTGCAAGCAGGTCAGCAACGTATTCGCCCAATTATAATGACCAGTTTAACAACCATTTTAGCATTATTACCACTTACTGTTGGTTTTGGCGAAAGTGCATCGCTTCGCTCGCCAATGGCACTTGCAGTTGTGGGTGGATTGGTAACATCAACCTTGCTTACACTGGTAGTAATTCCTTGCGTTTACGATGTATTCGATAGGGTGAGGGTATTCTTCGTGAAAGAGCTAAGCGAGAATTAGAAGCAAATTAAGGACATGATTATTAATTAAACCAGAAGAAGATGAATAGAATTCTGTTGCAGGTTACAGGTTACATGTTGCAAGTTGAACTTTCGGCTTCCAATTTCGATCTTCCAACCTTGGCTTCGGTCTTCAGTCTTCGGTCTTCGGTCCAATTTTGATTACATGAAATTCATCATAAATAGAAAAATATTCATCAGCATGCTGTTTCTCGGGCTTACCATGCTCGGGTACATTTCGTACAAACGGCTGCCGGTGGAATTAATGCCAAATGCCGAGCTACCCATGCTTTTTGTCCAAATTCAATCGCGTATTGAAGTGGATCCAACTTACATGGAAAACCAGGCTGTTATTCCTATCGAAGGTGCCATTAGCACAATGGATGGTATTGAAGATATGCAGTCGTATATCAATAATCGCTCGGCCACCATTCAGGTAAATTTTAAGCAGAACGTAAACTTTAAATACACTTTTCTTAAGCTTCAGGAAAAAATTGACTTGATATCTGCTTCGCTCGACGATAACTTCTTTGTTGTTGTAAACAAGGTAGACATAGATCAGCTTTCCAACCAGTTTATGGAATTGCAAATTCGGGGTAGCGGAGGTGTCGATCGTGTACGAAATATTGTTGACCAGGAAATTTCTGCTGAGTTTGAAAATATAGATGGAATTGCCTCGGTTACCGTTTTTGGAGGAAAAGAACGTTCCATAGAGGTTTCGTATGATGCAGCTGCCTGCGAAGCTTATGGAATTACGCCGTCTCAAATTCAAAATGCCATTTCGAGCAACTCGCGCAACCGTACCTTTGCAGGTTATTTGCACGATTCGAAAAAGCAATATTTTGTACACGTTACGGCTGAATATGATAAGGTTTCTGACATCGAAAATATTGTAGTGGCCGATGGCCCTATTTATTTACGCGATGTTGCCGATGTATTTTTTGGCGTTAAAGAGGAAACATCTATTAGTAGAATTAATGGTTTAGATGCGGTTTCAATGTTGCTGGTTAGCGATTCGCAAGCTAATTTAATCGACCTGTCACATCGGGTTGAGGAAGAAATACAAGCCTTAAATGACAAGCTAGCTGCAAAAGATATTGAGCTTGTTGTGCAAACAAACCTGGCCGAAACCATGGAAAACAACATCGACCAAATAATCGATTTGGCTTTGGTGGGAGGTTTGCTGGCCATCTTTGTTTTGTGGATGTTCCTCAAAAATTTCCGTATTGTGTCTTTTATTGCATTGGCCATGCCAATTTCGGTGTTTACTGCATTTAACTTGTTTTATGCATTTAACATCTCGCTAAACAGTTTAACACTGGTTGGTCTGGTACTAGCCATTGGTATGCTGCTCGATAATAGTGTTGTGGTGCTCGAAAATATATACCGGCTTTCGGGAAATGGAATGAGTGCAGAAAAGGCTGTTACGCAAGGAACAACCGAAGTTTGGCGTTCGATTGTAGCGGCTACTTTAACAACAATTACAGTGTTTTTGCCTTTTGTTTTTTCAAACGAATACATGGTGAAATTGTTGGGTAATCATATTGGGGTCTCCATCATATCAACGCTGGTGGTCTCCTTGTTTGTGGCTTTGTTGCTTATACCGATGGCTGCCCACCTTATGCTTCGTCGTAAGCAGCAACACAATATTTTCTACGAACGGGTAACCACCAATAATCGGATTATCCAAATTTATATTCTTCTGCTAAAAGCAAGTATGCGTGGTCCGGGACGTACGGTAATTGGAGCCATTGTAGTGTTCTTTTTAACCGTATTTATTGTGCTGGCCATAAGCGTAAATAATTTAAGCGAAGTTGAAGAAGAACAGTTTTCGGTTTATGTTACCATGCCGACTGGGGCAACGCTCGAATCTACCGACCAGGTAGTTGCCGAGGTAGAAAGCCGACTGGAAGAAATAGCCGAGAAGAAAGATTTGATTTCGAAAATTGAAGAAGAAGAGGCCATTCTTACTTTTATTTTAGATGAAGATTACAAAGATATTGACGACCGCACGATTGCTGAAATAAAGAAAGATGTCCAGGAGCGGGTGAAAAATATGTCGCAAGCCGAAATTAGTCTCGAAGCATCTGCTTCGAGTTCCAGTTTCCGTGGTGGTGGCGGTGGAGGACGCTCCGGTACACAAGGATTTCAATCCTTTATGGGAATTGGAAGTAATCAGGAGCGCATTGTAATTAAAGGCGAAAATTTTGATGTGATGAAGGGTGTAGCTGAAGACCTCCTTTATTATATTGAAGATTTGGAATCGATTAACCGTGCCAATGTTAATGTTGCCAACAATCGTCCCGAGGTTCACCTTTATTTTAATCAATTGCTGCTAACGGAATTTGGAATTACATTGGCAAATATTACCTCTGAATTAGGGACTTTTACTCGAGAATTTACTGCCGGGGTGAACTTTAATCAAGGAAACGAGGAGTATGGAATTGTTATTAAGGAGAAACTCCCTGAAGGAGTGGACGAAGAGGATACGGAGAAAGGAATTGATGATTTGCGTCGTTTGCAAATTCGCAGTAACCAAGGCTCAACACACGATTTACAAGATATTTCGGAGTTGGTTTATGCCGATGGAATGGCAAGTATTACGCGTGTAAATCAGGAAAAACAAATTGAGCTAACTTACAGTTTTGGTGATGATGCCGAGTCATCGAAAGACTTGTTAGAGGCTTATCGCCTAGAGATTGACGATGTAATTGCAGCGTATAAATTACCGTCAGGTGTTGCTGTTGAGGTTGTTCACGAAGAAGACCAATATGCCGAATTTAAGTTTTTGATTGCTGCGGCCTTCATTCTTATCTTAATGATTTTGGCTTCTGTGTTCGAATCGGTTTCAACGCCGTTTGTGCTAATATTCTCGATACCACTGGCTGCAATTGGCTCATTTCTGGCACTAATTTTTACCGGTAATAGTTTGTTTAACGCCAATACTTTAATGGGTTTTATTATCCTGATTGGAGTGGTGGTGAATAATGGAATAATTCTCATTGATTACACAAATATTTTACGAAAGCGGGGCTTTCGAAAATCGCGTGCCTTAATGACAGCAGGACTTTCGCGTGTACGACCTATTTTAATTACAGCCATTACAACCATTGTTGCTTTGTTTCCTTTGGCAATGGGACAAGCAGAATATGTTGGTGCAATTGGCGCTCCGTTTGCCATTACCGTAATTGGTGGTTTGGCATTGAGTACTGTACTAACACTAATTTTTATACCAACACTTTATGCTGGTTTGGAAAATGCTTTAAACTGGATTAAGTCTTTGCACTGGGGCTTAAAAGTTGGAATGCTAAGTGTATTTGTGCTGGGTGCTTTCCTTATTTATTTTAAAGTATACGATTTTGTTTGGCAGCTGCTCGACTTTATGTTGCTAATAATTTTGGTTCCGGGTATTGTGGCCTTTGTTATGACCAGTTTGCGTCAGGCAAACGAAAAGGTAATTGATGAAAACGCTGAAATCAGTATTAAAATTCGTAAGCTGGTGAAAGTGTACGACCGCGATTCTCGTTTTGTGCGCGAATGGAAATCGGGAATAAAAATAAGAGAACGAGCAGGATTAACGAAAGACTTTAAAAAAGTACGTGATTTCTACGATCTTATATGGCAAATCCCTTTGTGTGGGTTTTTGGTGTATTTTGCCTTCATTTATTTAGAAAATAATTTGTGGACATGGATTCTGTCACATGCAGTATATTTCTTTTTGTTCTTATTGTATGTGCCGGTAAATCAAGTGCTCATTAATAAAAGTGAGGCAAGTGGTAAAAAGTTTTACCTAAAACTTAACAAGTGGATTTACAACCTTATTTATTGGGTGGTGCCGGCCGGGTTCTTGTTTGTTTTCTATAAAAACTGGGACAATCTGGGCATGGTTATTTTTATTGCTATTATCTGGTATTTGCTACTAATCTTTTATGCTTCTGCTGAATATATTCACAATAAAAATGTAAATGTTGCGCGTATCGAAGGCCGTTTAGGCGGTTTGCGCCGTGCATATTTTACCATGGTACGCCAAATTCCTATTATCGGGAAACGTAAAACTCCATTCCGTGCACTTAATGGTGTTACGCTCGAAATTAAAACGGGAATGTTTGGTTTGCTTGGACCTAACGGTGCTGGTAAATCAACCATGATGCGAATTATTACAGGAATTTTGGAGCAGAGTTATGGTAAAATTTGGATTAATGGTTTAGATACACAAGAACACCGTGAAGAACTGCAGGGACTGATTGGTTATTTACCGCAGGCTTTCGGAACGTACGAAAATATGTCGGCCTGGGAGTTCCTCGATTATCAGGCAATTTTAAAGGGAGTTAAAAATACCAAAGTGCGTGAAGATCGCTTGGAGTATGTACTAAAAAGTGTTCACATGTGGGAACGACGTAAGGATAAAATTGGGGCATTTTCGGGAGGTATGAAACAGCGGATTGGAATTGCACAAATTCTTATAAATCTTCCTCGCATTTTGGTGGTTGATGAACCAACCGCAGGACTTGACCCGCGCGAACGAATTCGTTTCCGTAATCTTTTGGTGGAGCTTAGCCGCGAGCGGATTGTAATATTCTCAACTCATATTATCGAAGATATTTCTAGCTCCTGTAACCAGGTTGCAGTAATTAATCGTGGTGATCTTAAATATTTCGGAACACCAAATGATATGGTAAACATGGGTAATAATTTTGTGTGGCAATTCTCAATTCCAGCTAAGGAATTCGACAAAATGTCCGACAAACAATTAATTGTTCATCACATGCGCGATGGCGAAAATATTAAAGTGCGCTGTTTGGCTAAAGAAAAACCGGCACCTGATGCAGTAAATGTTTCTCCTCACTTGGAAGATGCGTATTTGTGCTTATTAAAAGATTTTAAGTAACATGGCTACAAAATTAAACATACGAAATAACCTGTTCATTTTAATAAAAATGATTAGGTACAACCTGAAAATTATTTTTGCCAACCGCTTTATTTGGTTTCTGGTGGCAGCATTGGGATTCTTCCTGTTTTTTGCAATTCAGGTGGTAATCGACAGAAATACACTTTCGGAAGAGACTGTTTACAATCTACTTATTATCCCAGGTGTATTGCTGATTTTTTATCCCTCAGTATTTGGAATACAAAACGACGATGATTCGCGAATGCTGGAGATTTTATTTGGTATACCGAACTATCGTTACAAAATTTGGCTGGTACGTTTGGTAATGATTTACATTCTGGTGTTTGTCATAATCTTCTTGTTCTCAGCGTTGGCATCGGTACTCTTGTACAAAGTCGATTTGCTGGAAATGTCCTATCAACTTATGTATCCAATAATCTTTATGGGTTCAATGGGATTTATGTTTTCAACCCTAATTAAAAATGGAAATGGAACAGCCGTGGCCATGGTTTTAATTGGAGTTGCACTGTTAATTTTACAGGATGACTTGAGAGGTACACAGTGGAATATTTTTCTGAATCCTTTTGATGTTCCGAGAAATATGAACGAAGTAATTTGGGAAGGGGCTATTCGAAAGAATCGAATTTTCATGGCAATTAGCATGCTTGTTTTTGTACTCTATGGTTTATTCAATTTGCAAAAACGCGAGAAATTTGTGTAGCTGAAAACTTCAGATTTAACGAATATTCAAATTATTATAACTTTGCAGCGCAAAATTTGAAAGCGATGGAAAGACGAGATGTAGAAATAATGGCGCCAGTTGGTTCGTACGAATCATTAATGGCGGCTATTCAGGGAGGCGCAGGTTCTGTGTATTTTGGTGTTGAACATTTAAATATGCGTTCGCGTTCGGCCAATAATTTTACCCTCGACGACCTTCGTGAAATTGTGGAAATTGCCACTAAAAACGAGGTTAAAACTTACCTTACATTAAACGTTGAGATTTTCGATGGCGAAATGGAGCAAATGAATGGCGTGCTCGATGCTGCAAAAGAAGCTGGTGTTACAGCTGTAATTGCTGCCGATGTTTCGGTTATCCAATATGCACGTTCAATCAATCTTGAAGTACACATTTCAACCCAGGTAAATATTACTAATGTTGAAGCGGTTAAGTTTTATTCGAATTTTGCCGATGTGGTTGTGCTTGCCCGCGAAATGAACATGGAAAGGGTTTGTGAGATAAGCGATCAAATTACAAAACAGCAAATCATAGGTCCCAAAGGCGAACTCATGAAAATTGAGATGTTTACGCACGGAGCACTTTGTATGGCAACCAGTGGCAAATGTTATTTGAGTTTGCACGAAATGAATTCGTCGGCAAATCGTGGAGCTTGTTTGCAAACTTGTCGCCGAGCTTACACCGTTACCGATAAGGAAACAGGTGCTGAGCTCGACATTGACAACGAATATATAATGTCGCCAAAGGATTTGAAAACCATTCATTTCCTAAATAAAGTTCTCGATGCCGGTGTTTCTGTACTTAAAATTGAAGGACGGGCTCGGTCTCCGGAATATGTAAAAACAGTGGTGCAATGCTACCGCGAAGCTGTTGATGCCTACTTTGATGATGATTTTACCGATGAGCGTATTGAAGACTGGAACGAACGTTTAGCTTCCGTTTTTAACCGTGGCTTCTGGGATGGATATTATCTCGGTCAACATTTGGGCGAGTGGAGTAAAAACTATGGTTCACAAGCTACAAAACGCAAATTATACATTGGTAAAACAACCAACTATTTCAAAAAAATTGGAGTTGCCGAGTTTAAGCTCGAAACCAGCAATTTAAATATTGGCGACGAAATTATTATTACCGGCCCAACTACCGGCGTTTATCAAACCGAGGTAAAAGAAATTCGATTTGAATTAAATTCGGTGAAAGAAGGTTTAAAAGGTCAACACATTTCAGTTCCAATAGACAATATTGTACGTCGTGCCGACAAGCTTTTTAAGGTAGTTGATGCTTCCGAGGTAAAAGGGCGGCGCTAATTTTATTCCTACTTGCTTTTCTTTCTCGTAAAAACGACTTAATTTTAAGGCAATTATAGAATCTATGTTGTTTTTTCGAACAATTTTGGCTGTACTTTTATTCTTTGCTGTAGTAATACCGGCAAAGAGTCAGGTTGTTGGGTTTCGTTTGGGCTTAAATTCAGGATTGTTTATTAATGAACTTGGCGATTCCGATGTTCCGCATCCCGACGCTTTCGACTACACATCAGCTTTAAGTTCCGAGAAATTTACACCACAACCAACCATCGGTGTTGAAGGTGAAATTCTTTTTCAGATTTCGCCAATGTCACATTTTGGGGTAGAACTCGATTATTCAAAACTTAAAGGTTATAACGATGTACCCCCGTTTTATAATTATTACCTAACTCCCTATTTCGAACAGTTTCAAGATTTTGAGCAGTTTAAAGAGCATTTTCAATCAGAACCAGTAGCATTTAATACCACTCTATTTAATGTCGCTGTAAACTGGAAATACTTTTTCTTTAAAACATCTCCCTTAAAACCATTTGTAAAACTAACAGGCGTCGTTTCTTTTGTAGGGACTGATTATACTTACAAGAATCATCCTTTTGGAACTAAAATGACCGGTGGTTATGATCCTGAGACTAATATCGCATGGGATGGATTTGTGGAAATTGAGCCTGAATCGGATGTACTTTATTCGCGCGGAACATCAAATAGCGAGCAAGAAAAATACCCTGCATTTCATTTGGGAGGCGGAATTGGTTTCGATTATAAAATAAGCGAACATTGGTCGCTGCAAGTTGATGGAACTGCAACCGTAATAAATACCGATATTATAAACGGTGTGCCTAATTTTACCTATTTACAAGAGGACGGACAAGATATTCTACGCCATAACAAACGCCCTTCTTTAACGTTTCAACTTAGCGTTGGATTGGTATACTATATCGAAGTTCTTGGTCAATCGGGTAAAGGGGGGCAAGGCAAAATCGACCCACATCGACCATTCTTCAGAAAAAAATAGGTTTAATAGCATTTGTTTCTTGCATGATTTTTTCTCTATCTTTACAAATGT
>JAUVDE010000302.1 GCA_030595485.1 Draconibacterium sp. | reverse complement strand
TGTTTATGGGTAAAATCGATAACGAAGAGTTTTATATTCGTGCCTCAGCATCGTCGCAACCACTTGGTGTACGCGAAACTTACAAATACATAAATTCGCATTGGACTTAGTGCGAAGAGGGCTATTCGTCCTGAAAAATTCATGCTTTGTCGAAAAGTTTAGTTTTGATTCTGATTTTTATCCAGCTTTGAGGTAAGGTAATTAGCTAGTCAACGTCTTAGCTAAAACAACATCAAAGTCATGAAAAATTTATCAATCTTACTTGTTGTCTTTATTTGTGTTTGTACTTCTTGTAGTTATGAATCGGGTGTGTCGGATGCAATGGCTGAATACCGATTTAAGGATGGTGTAACTTCGATAACGGTTCCCGGTTGGGTGATAGGAATTGCTGCAAACTTTGGTGATTTGGAAGAATCGGAAAGAGAATTACTGGAAAGTATTGATAAGGTATCAGTAATTACCATTGAAGATGATGACTTAAATGCGAGTTCCAATTTTCATGAAGAGTTTTATGCTAAAATTAATCGCGACAAAGAATATGAAGAACTATTAACCTGAGTTCGATTATAAATATTGAACACAGAAAGTCAGACTTGTGCAAGATTTGGGGCTAAAATACAGAGAGAATAACGGGTTATTTTGATGGATTTTTGGTTCAGAGATTGTACGAGTCTGACTTTTCCTTCGGATTCAATTATTTTTTGCAGAAATCGCTCCATATTTTCTCGAAGTATCCCGATAGTCCTTCAAAAATCTGTTTCAATTTCTGCTAAAAAATAACTTAAACTGTGATAATATTTATAACTGAACTCAGGTTTAAAGTACGGCCTTAATTTTTACCGGATTTTTTGATGCAACAATAATCTTCATTAAAAATATTTTGGATGAATTTAGACATTTCTAAAGAATTACTATTTTCGTTCTCCAACAAAATAACTATGAAAGTAAGACAAGCAATAATAAACGACCACAAAGCCATTGTTGATTTTCAATTGGCCATGGCAAACGAAACCGAAGGAATTGAGTTGGATCGTCCAACAGTAGAGAAAGGAGTTGAAGCCGTTATAAACGATGCTAACAAAGGGAAGTATTACATAGCTGAAGCCGAAGGTCGTATAGTTAGTTCCTTGCTCACCACTTACGAATGGAGCGACTGGCGAAACGGTACCATTTTGTGGATTCAATCGGTTTATGTCTTACCCGAATTCAGAAGAAAAGGAATTTACCGAAGTATGTATGCGCACATTCAAGCCTTGGTTTTAAAATCGGAACACTTAAATGGCATTCGTTTGTATGCCGACAAATCAAACCTTCCGGCACATACAACTTACGAAACACTTGGTATGAACCAAGACCACTATATTACGTTTGAGTGGCTGAAGTAGATTATCACAGTGTTCAGTATCAGTTTACAGTTTTGTAAACGTAAAGACAAGGCATTCCTTGTCTCTTTAGGCCACAACTCGAAACACTAGCTATGAGCAGTTATTTATACCGATTAATTGACGAAGGGGAGCATCAACAGCAGGATTTCAAATACTGCATAAACGATTCGAAAAAGATTGCAAAGTCGATATCGGCTTTTGCGAATACAGATGGAGGACGTTTACTTATTGGGGTTAAAGATAACGGTAGAATAGCCGGAATCAGCAGCGACGAAGAGTTTTACATGATTGAAGCTGCGGCAAAAATATATTGCAATCCTAAAGTTGATTTCACAACAAAGCAATGGCAAGTTGAAGGAAAAACGGTGCTGGAAATTAGCATCAACTCAAGCTCAGAAAAGCCATATTTTGCCAAAGATAAAAGTGGTAAATGGCTGGCTTACATCCGCATGGACGATGAAAATTTTCTTGCCCACAAAATTCAAATTGAGGTTTGGAGGAAACAGAAAAGTCCAAAGGGAATTTATTTTACTTATTCTGATGATGAACGTTTTTTGGTCGAATACCTTCAGCAAAACCTTTCAATCACATTTTCGAGATTTATACGAAAAGCGCAAATATCGCGCAAAAAGGCAGAAGATATTCTTAGCAACTTTGTAATAATGGATATTATTAGAATGCGCACCACCGAAGATGGAACCAGCTTTAGCTTAAACACCAATTTCGACAAAAACGAATTGCAGAAATTCAATTAAATTCTATTAGAACTTTTACATTATTTTATTGTTTAGGTAAAACAGATAGATTTTAAAATTATACTTTTACATAAAAAAATAATACTAAAATGTTACAGAAACTATTGATTTTTATTGTTCTTGCAGGAATGGGCTTGTCGGGTTATGCGCAAGAAGCGTATATGGATGCCGAAGCTGAAGATCTTGAAAAAACTTATTTAGGTGGAGAACCTTACAAAGTAAAATTATACACTCAAAAATTTAAAGCTGAGAAACCTAAAAACATCATCTTCTTAATTGGTGATGGTATGGGAGTTTCGCATGTATTTTCGGGTTTGGTCGGCAACCGGGGTAAACTTTTTATTGAGAACTGCCGCCACATTGGTTTTTCAAAAACCCAGTCGTCTGATGATTTCATAACAGACTCGGCTGCAGGCGGAACGGCACTTTCGTGTGGCATAAAAACCTATAATGGTGCAATTGGTGTTAATCCTGATACGATTCCGGTTGAGACAATTTTAGAAGCTGCAGAAGATAAAGGTTTGGCTACGGGTTTGGTTTCAACATCGGCAATTACACACGCAACACCGGCGTCGTTTATTGCACATCAGAAAAAGCGTAACATGTATGAAGAAATAGCTGCTGATTTCTTAAAAACGGATATTGATGTTTTTATTGGTGGTGGTTTGGCACATTTTATTGGCCGTAAAGACAAAAGAAACTTACTTACTGAGTTAAAAGAAAAAGGATATATCGTAGAAAACGATATGACCAAAATTCAGAAAATTAAAAAAGGAAAACTGGCCGGTCTTACTGCACAAGTTCACAACGGACGATTGGAAGAGCGTGGTGATATGTTACCAATTGCAACCCAAACGGCTATTAAAATTTTGGATAATAACAGCGGCGACAAAGGCTTTTTTATGATGGTTGAAGGTTCGCAAATTGACTGGGGTGGACATGCAAACAGTTCGATTTATATTGTTGAAGACATGCTTGATTTTGACCGTGCTGTTGGAGAAGCCATTAAATTTGCAGCAAAAGATGGCGAAACCTTAGTGGTAGTTACAGCTGACCACGAAACAGGAGGAATGGCCATAACAGGTGGCGACTTCAACACCGGAATGGTAAAAGCCGGATATCCAACCGGAGGACATACTGCAGTTATGGTTCCCGTTTTTTCATACGGTCCGGGTGCCGAAGAATTTATTGGCATTATGGATAATACCGAGGTTCATGCTAAAATGAAAAAACTTTTACTGGGCGACTAGAAACCTTAATATTAAGGGAAGCCGAAATTGAAGATGTTCTTCGGTTTCGGCTTTTTTATGAATTATCAGCATTGTTTACTACCTTACCACTACCAAATTACAACGCATGAAGGAAACTCTTGAAATTCTGGACACGGCCAAACTAAATTTCTCACCAATGGTCGCTTCAATATTAAGTATTGTTGTTGCATTTATTATGTTTGGTGTTGCTTTAGACATTAAATTGGAACATTTTAAGGCACTAATTATGCGACCAAAATCGGTAATTGTTGGTGTATTTTCGCAATTCTTTCTTTTACCTGCAGTTACTTTCGGATGTGTAATTCTAATTAATCCAACTCCGACAGTTGCATTAGGAATGATCCTAATTGCTTCGTGCCCTGGCGGGAATATTTCTAATTTCATGAGTGCTATGGCGAAGGGTAACCTCGCGCTTTCAGTCAGCTTAACAGCTATTGCCACACTTGCCGCAACATTTATGACTCCTTTAAACTTTGCTTTGTGGGGCGAACTGTTTATTAAGTTTCACAACTCGGCTGAAGCCACAAACTATATGGCTCCCATTAAAATTGATTTCTTACAAATGGTACAAACGGTGGTAATCCTACTTGGAATACCTGTTATTGCAGGCTTATTATTTTCGCAATATTTACCAAAAATTACTTTACGAATTAAAAAGCCAATCCGACAAACATCAATTCTGGTTTTTATTGGTTTTGTTATTTTACTCCTCATCGGTAATTTCCAAAACTTCCGACAATTTATCCACCTTATTTTTATTATTGTATTAATTCACAATGCTATTGCCCTTTTAACCGGCTATTCAATAAGCTCCTTATTTCGTTTACCCAGAATCGACAGAAGGTCGATAACCATCGAAACCGGGATTCAAAACTCGGCACTGGCATTGGTTCTTATGTTTAACCCAAAGATTTTCCCTCCTGAACTTGAACTAGGCGGAATGACTATTATAGCTGCCTGGTGGGGAGTTTGGCACATTTTAAGTGGCTTCGCTGTTGCATCATTTATGACAAAATATAGTCTCACAAAGTAGAAACCTGAAATTATTTTATTGCCATGAAACGAGCATGTAGAATATTTGCCTTACTAAAGTCCCATTATAAGCGAGTTACATCGAATACCCCAAAACACATTAAATTATAATGAGATGAAACGAGCATGTAAAAGTTCTTACACACAGGAGGATGATTATAAGCGAGTTCCATATGATACCTTTAAAAA
>JAUVDE010000457.1 GCA_030595485.1 Draconibacterium sp. | reverse complement strand
ACGTCCAGATTCAAGTAACCGGTGTTGACGGCACTACGCCGACAACGGGGATCGCGACTGTCTCAGTCACTATTGCCTGGTTCGTATAATGGCTCGCCATCACGCGCCGCGGCCAGCTAGGACTCCTGTAAAGAAACCTCGCAGGAAGTCGCGCAAACCGGCATTCTTTTTGGTGAGCCATCTTTTAAATCAAAACGTCCATTGTGTTTCGAACATTCTATCAATTCATCAATTACAATGCCCTCTGCCAAATGCGAATTTCCATGTGTGCAAATTCCATCGGTGGCATAATAATTATCGAAGTTGGTTCGGTAAACAGCGTAAGTTTTTTGCTCAAAGTCAAATCGAATAACCTCGCCTTTTGGTAGGTCATCAAGCGTGCAAACCTCAATCTTCCCGTTCGCAACTTTTATATCTTTTGATGATGTTATTGAAAACTTGTCTTCGAGTTTACCTGCTCCTTCAGGCAATTTGCGGTCGACGTAATAGGTGGGGTCTTTCATTTGTTTACGAACCGCCGGAATAATTTCACGAAAAGCATCTGTAATACTATCGTAAGGAGTGGGGCAGTCGTCTTTTATAAGCTCATGGAGTTTTGGTAAAGCATGGTAAGGTACCAAAGGAAACATATGGTGCTCAACATGATAATTCATATTCCAATACAAAAAACGATGCACACGGTTCATATAAACCGTACGGCAGTTTAGCCGGTGATCGAGTACGTTTTCCTGCAAACCGGCATGTTGGGTTAAACTGTAAAGGGGCATTAACCACGTTCCAAACAGAGTGGGCAAACCAATGTACATTAATGGCAATATACTTCCGGAAATAATACTGAGCACAATAACCGCTAAAAAGATTGCCAGATATATTCTCGCCTTTAGAATAACCGTTTTGTAATCACTTTCGGGAAGATAAGTTGCTACTTCAGCATCGATTTTACCACTGGCATGTATAAATAGTTTCCTGAACTCGGAAATAGGACCACCAAGTCCTAAAAAGGATCTTATAAACTTTATAATTCGGGGTGGGCGAGGAACTGCAATCTCAGGGTCACGACCACGAATAATAGTATCGCTGTGATGCCGAGTGTGGCTCCATCGCCAGACGTTTGATTGGCGAAGCACCATAAATGAGGCAATTTCGTACAAAACAGTATTCATCCAATCGGTCTTAAATGCTGTTCCGTGACTGGATTCGTGCCACCTCGAATCGGAAGTTGAAGCATATAAAACACTGTAAATAATATAAGGAATAATAGCGAACCAGGTTCCCCACCACAAATAAACCAGAAAACCAGAACCGAAAATAAGCCCAATCCATAAGATTGTATCACGAATAGCCGGGCCGTCTTTTCGCATTAATAATTCTCGTAATTGTTCGCGCGTCACCGGCGACTGATACCAATCAGCATCAGCCAAACCATTTTTAATGGCAATGGGCGTTTCTTTGCCTACTAAACTATAATCTCTAATTTCTGTTTTTGATTCTTGCATGTTGTTTTTTGAGCCTGGCTAGGCAAACCTTTTGCGTAACATATTCATCATATAAACATTAATATCCCACTGGTTTGAAATTGGTTGTTGAGTAAAGGGCATCATTGTCATATAAGGGAATGGCCCAAATTCAGGAGTAATTGAGAATAGTTCTTTTCCTTCGTTTTTATTCCGCTCAATAATTTGTTTCCACCATGCAATATGAATTTCTACTGCATCCTGCCATTCGGGCAAACGTGGGTCTGGAATTTGTGGTCCTTCAGGAAAACCCACTCGTGCATGAATATGGTCTGCGCGGCTAATTCCCAACTCAACATTTTCTTTTTGGTCATCAAGAAATGTTTCTGCAACCGCACACCAATGCGAAACGTCGAAACCAATACGTAAATCGGGTATTTTATTTATAAAATTGGCAACAATGTGCGCCGCAAAACTGAATTTACTTCGGTGTGTTTCGTGTACCAAATGAACTCCATGCTGTTTGGCAATATCGTTGGCAAGAGTAATTAATTCAGCATTTTGTTCGAAACTAAAAAAGTCCCTTCCGGTTTGAGAATTGATAAGAACAGGATTTGCTGAAGCTAGATTTTCGATTCGTTGCCTATATTCTTTTTTATGGGCTTCAAAGTCGGTCGTTACAGTTTCCCAATGTTGTGCAATAAATAATAAGTCATGGTTTTTTATGTCTTTCAAAATGAGTTCTTTTTTTGTTTTATCAAGTGGTAAACTCATCTCAATTCCATCGTAGCCAGCAGCATTTACTTTTTTAACAAATTTAATATTGTCAAGGTCTTTTGAACCCCATTGCGGGCAGAAGAATTTTATTTTCATAGCTAATGTTGATTATTCTAATCTGTTATGTTGAATTACAACACACGCTAACTTTTATTGTTTTAAATGTAGAATAGAATTTTAAAGGGTAGAACAGTTATGGGATGTATTATACCTAAATTGAGTGATTCTGAACAAAAAAGTTTGCCAATGCTGTGATACAAAAAGGAATTCACAAAATTTGAACTCACCTTGTTGGTGATAGAAAATTTTTGAATTTTCTTTTTGTGTTGCTTGATTGGTGAAATTTAAA
>JAUVDE010000117.1 GCA_030595485.1 Draconibacterium sp. | reverse complement strand
GTTCCCTAATTTGCGGAATTACTTTTTCTTGCCAGTATTGGTCGTATTCTTCTGCTGTAATACCATAGATTTCTCGCGTGTGGTCCCAACCGTATTGGTGTTCCCAATCTACCCAATGCGAATAGTACAAACACAGTTTTATGTCGTGTTTTTTGCAAGCAGCAGCCATCTCTTGAATAATATCGCGTTTGGGATTGGTGTAGTTTCCCATATCGTAGTCGCTAACTTTGCTGTCCCATAATCCAAAACCATCATGATGTTTAGCTGTTATGGTTATGTATTTCATTCCCGAGTTTTTAGCAAGCAGCACCCATTCTTCCGGATTAATATCGTCCCAGTCGAAACGGTCGAGTAGTGTAACATATTCATCGCGGTCTATGCGGTTGCGGTACAAAAGCCACTCGGCATAATCATTCTGATTGCGAAGTTTTTCACCTTTCCAATAACCCTCGGCACCACTGTAAACACCCCAGTGGATAAACATTCCAAAGCGTGAATCGGTGAACCACTGGGCACGTTCGTTGGTTTGTGATTGACTAAATGTAGTGAAGCAGAGTATTATTAGAAGTATACTAATGACTAAGGTTTTCATAATTTGAACATTTAATATGTAGAATACTGGTTTCTAAAAATAGTACTTTATTCTTTGAAACTAACTAAGGTTTAATGAGATTCTTTGGGTCATGCCTACAGTTGACAAATTCAAAGTTTACTCATTTTTGCTATTTTCACAAAAAACTAAACTATGAATCGTTTTTTAATCATTCTTACTTTATTTTCATTTGTTTTATTTTCATGCAACTCAGAAAAGAACAACGAGCGTCCGAATGTATTAATCATGTTGGCTGACGATATGGGTTATGCCGATTTAGCGTGTTTTGGCGGAACGGCACACTCGCCAAATCTGGATGGACTTGCTGATAATGGAATTAAGTTTACCCATTTCTATGCACCGGCTCCCAATTGTTCTCCATCTCGTACGGGGCTTTTAACAGGGAGAATGCCATCGCGTGTGGGAATGTACAATTACCGCAGACCTGGACATACGATGCATTTGCCTGATTCGGAAATAACCATTGCAGAACTGTTAAAAGAGCAGGGCTACCAAACGGCACATTTTGGAAAATGGCATTTAAGTTGTTTACCACAAGATCCGAAACTAAATCAACCGCAACCACTTGAACAAGGTTTTGAATATTCCTTGGGAACAGAAAATAATGCTGAGCCCTCGCATTTAAATCCAAAAAATTTTGTTAGAAATGGTGAAAAGCTAGGCGAAACAGATGGTTATTCCTGTCAGTTGTTGGCAAAAGAAGTTAAACACTGGTTTAAGGATTTTTATAAGAAAGATAAACCATTTTTGATGTATGTTGCTTTCCACGAAGTACATTCAAAAATTGCCTCGCCCGATGTTATGGTTCAGCATTATTCGGGTAAGAGTAAAAAGGAAGCCGAGTATTTGGCAAATGTTGAAAATATGGATGATGCTGCAGGAAAGGTGATACAAGAATTGAAAAATCGTGGATTATTAGAAAATACCTTTGTGATTTTTGCATCGGATAATGGACCCGAAAGACCGGGCTCTGCTGGTGATTTAAGAGGTAAAAAAAGTGAAGTTTACGATGGCGGAATTCGTGTTCCCGGAATCTTTTATTGGGAAAATAGAATTGAAGCTGGACAGTTAAATGAAACACCCGCAAGCTTGGTGGATGTTCTACCCACTCTTGCCGAAGCTTGCGGTTTCGAACTACCAAACGACCGTAAATATGACGGCACCAATCTAAATCCACTTTTCAAAAATGAACAACTTAATAGGGAAACACCTTTAATGTGGTTTTTCTACCGCTCGTATCCCGAAATTTCTATGCGTATGGATGATTATATATTGATTGGAAATGCGCTGGATTCTGTTCCTCGAACACACGCTACTTCCGATTTAGATATGGAATTCATAAAAAACATTGAACTAAAAGAATTTGAATTGTATAACGTTAAACAAGACCCAGCACAGCAAAACAACTTATTGGATAGCAAACCGGATATTATTGCAAAAATGAAACCTCAAATGGTTCAGCTTTTAAATGAAATAAAAACCGAAGGTCCTTATTGGGAAGGATTGTTTGAGTATGAAAGCATGTCATCCAAGTTTAAACAAAAGTATATTCGGAAATAGGACAACATATCATTCGCTTGAAAGTGTGGTAACATACTTCGTTTCATAATGAGAACCCACTTTCTAGAAAATGATAGATGTATTTAGGATAAATTTTTCGCTGTCTCTTGAATTAATTCCCATGCTTCTTTCACATGCCTCTCTTCGATGTTCGTTTGTCCAATGTTCATGCGTAAAACAACCTGCCCTTTTAATTTGGTGTGGGTGAAATACATTTTACCACTGTTGTTAATGGTATTCATTAATTTCATATTGCTTTCGTCACTCGCTTTATGTCGGAAACAAACCAAATTCATCAGCGGCTTAACTACCACTTCAAAATCTTCCGATTCATCTACCCAAGTTTTGAAATCTTGTGCCAATCGCACATGTTCACGAATATGATGTTGCAATCCTTCAACTCCATAATGACGAATAACAAACCAAAGTTTTAAGGCACGGAAGCGGCGACCCAATTGAATGTGCCAGTCGCGGTAATCAAAAACTTCACCCGATTCGGTGGCTTTGTTTCGTAGGTATTCTGGTAGAATAGAAAATGTATTGATTAATTCTTCACGATTCGCAATCCAAAATACATTACAATCGAAATTGGTAAACATCCACTTGTGCGGATTAAAACTGTAACTATCAGCTAATTCTGCACCATCAATAAAATGTCTGAACTCGGGACAAATCATAGCGGTTCCCAAAGCTGCAGCATCAATGTGGTACCAACAATTTTCTTGTTTGGCAATTTCTCCAAGCTCACGAATGGGGTCAATTGCAGTTGATGAAGTAGTTCCCACCGAGCCACAAATAAAAAAAGGAACAAAGCCGTTTGCTTTATCTTGCTGAATTTGTTTTTCCAATAAATCGGTGCGCAAGGCAAAGTTCTCATCCACATCAATTAAACGTAAATTGGCTTTTCCAATTCCAGCAATTTTAATGCCTTTTTCAAGCGATGAATGTGTTTGTGAGGAAATATAAGCCACCAGCTTTTTATCCAGTCCTTTTTCGTTTGACTGAAATTGTGTTGCCCTTTCGCGAGCAGCGATAACTACCGTTAAAGCTGCTGTTGATGCCGTGTCCTGAATTACGCCACCACCAGTCGATGTGGATTTAAAACTTTCGGGCATTCCCATCATTTCTGCCAGCCAGTCGAGTACGCGGGTTTCCACTTCAGTAGCTGCCGGGCTGGTTGCCCAAATCATACCTTGCACACCTAAACCCGATGAAACTAAATCACCTAAAATGGATGGGAATGAAGTGTTGGCATTAAAGTAGGCAAAGAAATTGGGCGATTGCCAATGCGTAATTCCGGGCATTATTTTTTCATCCAAATCGCACATCATGGCATCCATCGTTTCCCCTTTTTGAGGCGCCGACTCTGGTAACGATCCTATTATTTCTCCCGGCTGAACTTGCGATAAAACGGGGTATTTCTCAATGTCTTCGTAATAGTCAGCAATCCAATCGATTATTTTTTTGCCCTCCTCGCGAAATTGCGCAGGAGTCATGTGGTAGTTCTTATTTTCCAATTTTAGCTGTATTAATTGATGAGGATAAATATACCAAAAGTTCGGAATGAGTTAGTGTCTTACTTCAAAATCAGAGAACTCTTCGATAATCGACATTTCAACTGTTGTAACACTTTTAACATCCGACATTGGGGGTCCAACCCACATGTAGTCTACGAATGTGTTGATGGCATGTTTCGAGCCTTGCACACATGCAAGTACACCTCCATCGAGGGTGTTTCGTGCCCATCCGCCTAAATTCAGCATTTTAGCTTGCTTTTTTGTAAAGTAGCGGAACCCTACGCCTTGCACTTTGCCACTTATTCTAATTTCAACTTGTATCATGTCAATTTCGAGTTTGGCTCCGAAATTAACTGTTTTCAACGTAACTTATAAACTCTTTCGATATGGATTTTCACTTACTTGTTAAATACTGGTCGGTATTTTTCTTTGTATTTATTCTTTTAAATGAATAAGGTTCATCTGTTGATTTTGGATGTCAGAATTAATTGGAGGTCTATTTATATGTTTTTACACTCAGGTTTTTGTATGCACCATCAGAACCATTTCCTGCCCAAAAGCCAATCTTTCCTTTTTTGAAAGTGCTTTTCATTTTTACTTCTAACGATGGTTTGCTTTGGTTTTCGACATAAACTTTTACATCAGGCCATTTTACCACAACTTTGGCGTGGAACCAATCTTCTGGATTGGGAGCCGGTTGAATCGGATTCTCAAATTGTTCGGGAAAGTCTTTTCTCAGCTTATGCCATGGGAAGGCGGGGTGGCAAATGTATTGTACCGAGTGTCCGTTTCGAACCTTGTCGGGATTATTAAAATTGAAGGGACGAAAATAGACTGCATTAAACGTTTCTTCATCTTGAATATGAAAAGCGATTCCGACGAAGCTTTTTCCCGGTACATTTTTCCCTTTTACATCAAACTCAATCTCACCATCCTGAAACTCTAAATCCTGATAAATAGCTAAGCCGTCACCTTCTATTGCATTAAACTTTATGCTTTGAATTTTGTCTGGCTCACTCATTACATAAAGAACCTCTCTGTTGTGTAGTTTCCATTTTGAATCACCTTCGGCAGAAGAAAGTAGATCGGTATAAGTTTCCTGGGAAAAAAGTACAGTTGAAATTAGTAATCCTAAAAAGATGAGAATGGCTTTCATGGTTTTTGTTTTAAAAATACAGAATAATTCATTTATACCCTATTGCTTTTTGAAGGCTTCAACATTCTCAGGTTGAACCAGGGCCCAAATAGAATAGATTCCTAAGCCGGTCCCAAGTGGGAAACTTAATAGATTTAAAACTGAAACAATAAGCATTAGAATTCGTGCCCATTCTTTTCGTTTGAATAATCCAATTCCTGCAATGATTCCAGGAATGCTTAAGATGATTGTTGCAACCATTAAAACATTCGCAATAATTCCCAGCACAAATTCGGCTTCGTTGTCGTCGATAAAATCGCCAAGCAAATGAAAAAAAGCGAAAAATGCACTTGCAATAATAAGCCCTAAAATGCTGTAGCCAATTTGTAAGGCGGCAACTACGTTAATGTGTCGTTCCATAATTTTGTTGTTTTTTGTTTTTGATGGCTTGAATGTACTGAATTAGACTGTAAGCATCTCAAAGTATTAGGTGAACAACAACAATTTCTCGTTAAATAAGTTATTTAGATAGAGTTTATTAATGTGAAATATTTAATTTTGCAGCTTAGGATTTAGAAAGGGATTAGAGATGGGAGTATTAAAAGTAATTTTATTGGCAGTTGCCTTATTGGGTGTGGCAATGCTCGGAATGGCAATTCAGATTTTACTGAAAAAGGGAGGAAAATTTCCGAATATACATGTAGGAGGAAATGCGCACCTAAAAAGAGAGGGAGTATATTGTGCAACTACGCAAGACAAACTTGCCCAGCGCGATGCACGAAAAGAACTACAGTTTAAGAAACTAAAGTTTGCACAAGACAATAAGTAAGTCGATTTTTTAATCGGCTTTTTTTCTGAGAATAATTAATATCCAATATTCAACTTAAAAGAAGATAGTTTGAATATTGTTTTTTCAAGCTTATTTCATTAGGAACTCCCCAAATCCTTCCGACATATAAACCTGATTCTCTCCTTTATCGTCGGAATAAATAAAATAGATTTCTAGTCCCGGAACTTGTCTGGCAATTTCAATACCAACATCTTTTCCTAATACCATAAACGCTGTTGCAAAAGCATCGGCAGTCATACAATCGTTGGCTAAAACCGTAGCGCTTAACAAGCTGTGTTGAACCGGATAACCCGAATTTGGGTCGATAGTATGTGCATATTTTTTGTCATCCACTTCGTAAAAATTCAAGTAGTTACCTGATGTTGCCATGGCACGGTTTTCAAGCTTTAAGGCAGCGTTTAGTTCATTTTTAAATGGGTCTTCAAATGGTTTGCGAATTCCAATTGACCAAATCTTTCCTTTGTCGTTTTCACCCTTGGCAACTACTTCGCCACCAATGTCAACCAGATAATTTTCGCAGCCCTTTTTTGCCAGAAATTCACCTATTAAATCGCAGGTGTAACCTTTGGCAATGGCACTCATGTTTATGGTCATTTCCGGTATTCCTTTTACAACTTTTCCATCTTCAATTTTTATATTCTGATACCCGATTAACTCTTTCAAAACATCAACAAATTCAGGAGTCATTTTTTGTCGGTCTTCTGGTCCAAAACCCCAGGCACTAATTAGCGGTCCGGCAGTAATATCAAAAGCACCATTGGTAATTTTCGAAATTTCCATCGCCCGATTGAAACAAGTAATAAATTCCTGCTCCAGTTCCGTTTCAATGTTGTTGTTTACTTTAGTAATGGTTGCCTCTTTTTCGTAGTGTGAGAATATCTGGGCTTGTCGAAATAGCTCTTTATCAATTTCTTGCTGAATGTCATTTCCTTGAGGATGTTCGTATTTTATGCTGTAGTAAGTTCCATAAATCATGCCTAGGTTGGCAATGTATTTCGAGGGGGTGGTTTTACAGGCATTAAGGACAAATACAATTGCGAGAAATATGAATATCTTGATTTTCATTGGAGTAAATTTTCTTTTTGCGAAAATAGGAAATTGAATGCTGATAACACAGATTTTGTCAATAATCACTGAGAAGAATAGAGATAACCGTTCTTTTCTGCCTTACCTGCATTTCAATACTTTTATTAAATTTGATGTGTACTATTTTAGTTATTTGAGTATTCTTCTAATAAATTTTCTCAAGAAAGATTTTTTTATGCACGACGATTATTTTAAAAAATACACCCAAACCAGTTACAAATTAATTACCTGCGCAGTACTTTATCGCGAGAGTTATTTGTGTGCATCGAAAGCAACTAATTTTATTGATGTGCAGCTTGTGGAGCAAGGTTTGCACGATGTGGGAAAAGAAAAAATGTCGACCCGTTTGCAAGCAGAAATTGATAAGGTGGATACTGAAAAATACGAGGCTATTTTGTTGGGTTACGGCTTATGCAATAACGGAATTGTGGGCTTACAATCGAAACTTCCATTGGTTATTCCGCGTGGACACGATTGTATTACTATTTTATTGGGTTCAAAAGAAAAATACCAAAAGTACTTCGATGCGAACTCTGGAACCTTTTTTCAAAGTGCAGGCTGGATTGAGCAAGCAAAAGATAATCTCTCGAATCCGGAAAGCACTACCCGACAAATGGGTATGGCATCGTACCAAGAGTACGTTGAACAGTTTGGCGAAGAGCACGCAAAATACATCATGGATTCATTAGGTGGTGGTTTAAATAGTTATGAAAGTTTTACATACATCGATACCAACGTGGGTGACCAAAACAAGCTAAAAACACACGCCAAAGAAAATGCAAAGGAGAACAATTGGAACTATCAGGAATTGGCAGGAGATAACAGTTTATTGTTAAAAATGATGAATGGTGATTGGAATGAAGAGGAGTTTTTGGTGGTTCAGCCGGGAGATACCATTGAAGCAAGTTACAGCTCAAAGGTGATAAAATCAACTGCTCGCTGAATAACGAAGATTTTCACTCAGTGTGTTCTGCTGAATATGTGAGAAAAATTAATAATGCTTCCCCGAGACATAAACCCATTTCCCATTTTCGCGTTGGAACAATGATTTTTCGTAAATCTGTCCGATTTGTCCTGCCTCAAAATACAAGGCTTTAAATTCCACATATCCCTCGTTGTCATGTGCTAAACCGTTCCAAGAATTTACAATAACTAGTTGCATCCAACGAACCGATTCAGCCCAAAGTTTTATGCTTTTGCCTTCTTTTTGTGGAGGACGTGTTTTCGAATGATGACTGAGCAGCAAATAATTGATATCAGCTTTTGTGTATGCAGTGTAACGCGATTTCATTAACTCCAGACAAGTTGTTGCATTTCTTTTTCCGCTTATTATTGCTCCGCAACAATTTATATAGTTTTGTTTCGAGCCGCACGCGCATATTTTATTCATTTTATCATCTTACTTTTGAAGAATTTAAAACCATTAAGGCACAAAGTACACTAAGAAAGAATTCAAAACAAAATGTACTAGTGTACTTTGTGGTGTGCCGTTTTTAGTTTTATTAGAATTACTTTATAGCAGCTTGCAAAGGACAGTCTGCAGCAATGTCTTCTCCTCTGCGGTAGAGCTGTAAAATTTTATTTGATTGTTGTGCCAGGTTTCGTCGTACTGCGCGGCGTTCACCTTTTATGGGGGCAATTTTCAAGTTATCGTAAGCGGTTGTTTTGTGGCGCATCCAGGCGATTACTGCACGGGCAGCCCGTTCCTCAACTGGAATCATTTGAGTGCGGGCAACCGTTCCGCTACCTACCGGAATTGCATGTGCCGTCACCAATTTTGCCATTTGTTTCTCTAACGATTTATATGTTTCGTGAAAATTCAGAAAATGTTCTATTTCGCCACAAAATTCAGTTTCATATTCAACTTGCTTTTTTACTCTTCGCTCGCGGTCTTTGCCTAGCTTGTTTTTGTATTCATCGGTTAAACGAACGGAAGCTACTTCTGTTTGTGCCTCGGCAATCGTTTTAGCTGGTGCCCAAATTCCTTTTGAGATAAATCGTCTGCCTTTTTTAACCTGCATCCTAAAATAGATTCCTCTGTCTGTTATTTTTCGGGTAACACCGGCATCGCCGGCAGGGAGGAAATTCCAATGTTTTGGAGGCACAAAAAAGTCCCCGTTTTCGGTAATTAAGTTTCCGTCTTTATCAGGTA
>JAUVDE010000228.1 GCA_030595485.1 Draconibacterium sp. | reverse complement strand
TTTTTAATGGCATGAACCAGGTTGTAGGTAAACGAATCGTAGTTATCTATTACTAGTATCTTCATTTTAATCTTTTTACTCATTACTTACTACTTTGTACTTGCAACTAATTTATCTCTTTTGCCATTTCGATGGCTTTTTTCAAGGCTGCTAATTTATTATTTACTTCTTGTAATTCGCTCTCTTCTTTCGAGTCGGCAACAACACCCGCACCGGCTTGGTAAAACAGTTTGTCGTCTTTACTTAAAAATGACCGAATCATAATGGCATGGTTAACCGTTCTGTCGAAACCTAAATAGCCAATACAACCACCATAATAACCACGATTTTGGTTTTCGTACTTGTCAATTAATTCCATTGCTTTATACTTGGGTGCACCCGATAAAGTTCCGGCAGGGAAAGTTTCACCCATTACTTTTATAAGGTTGGTGTCGTCAGTAATGTCGCCCGATACCTGCGAAACCAAATGAATTACGTGCGAGAAAAACTGCACCTCACGGTAGGTTTCAACCACCACGTTGTCAGCATTTCGACTGAGGTCGTTGCGGGCTAAATCAACCAGCATAACATGCTCGGCATTCTCTTTTGGGTCTTCGCTTAGCTGTGCTGCCAATTCGCGATCCTGCTCATCGTTTCCAGTTCGTTTAAAAGTTCCGGCAATGGGGTGAATAAAGGCTTTGTTTTCCTTCACCCGAATTTCTGCTTCAGGACTCGAGCCAAAAATACGGTAGGTTCCATAATCGAAATAAAACAAATAAGGCGATGGATTAATGGAACGTAACGAACGGTAAACGTTAAAATCATCTCCATTATATTCTTGCCTAAACTGGCGGCTTAGAACAATTTGAAAAACATCTCCTCTGTAACAATGTTCTTTCCCTTTTGTAACCATTTTCTTGTATTCATCATCGGTAATGTTTGATGTTTCTTCTCCGCTTGTATCGAATTTGGCGGTAGAAAAAGTTGGGTTTACCATTAAATGATGAATATAATCCATGTTTGATTCTTCGCCTTCCATCAGGTTTTCAACCATGTGTATTTGGTTTTTATGATGATCGATGGCTACCACATATTTGTAAAAGCAGTAATTCACTTCGGGAATCTGGTATTCTTCTACTTTTTCTGAACTAAATTTTATGTTTTCGAAATGCTGAATGGCATCGAAGTTTATATAGCCAAATAAACCGTTAGCGGGTAATTCAATGGCTTCTGATTCTACATCGAATACTTTGAAAAAAGCGTCTAATTCATCGTGTAAAATTCGATCATCAGAAAGCTCAAATTTCTCTTTCTTTTTATTGGGGAATGAAGTTGTCACTTCTCCGTTATTTACCTTAAAACTGGCAATTGGTTCGAAGGCAATAAATGAGTAGGCATTTTCATGCCCGTGGTAATCCGAACTTTCCAATAAAATCGATTTCGGATAAAGAGTGCGTAGTCGAAGGTAAATACTTACCGGGGTGACTGTGTCGGCGAGCAACTTACGAACTACGGGTTTAAATGTTATTCTTTCCATTATATTTTTTGTTTCTAATTTCTTCAAAAAAAAAGCGGCTCATCGTGATTTCGATGAGCCGCTTCGGTTAATGCAATAGCGTTACTTCTCTTCACGAATTTTGTAAAAAGTTGTTACGCCACCACCAAATATTATTTGTAATCATCATTATAAACTCTTTTAAATAAAAAAACCTGCTCTTTTAGGAGCAGGCCTTTTGAATATCTTTTAAAATACCAATATGGCTCTTTAACTCCTAACTTACGTAAGAAGACCCCACCACGGAAGCCATATTGTATTTAATTTTTTCATTGTTTTGTTTTAATTCGTCTGCAAGAAATATCATTTTTCTTAGAAATCAAAATAAAGTTGACGTTTGCTTCAAAAAAATATGTTTCTTATAAAATTCGATTAACATGTTTTAGTTAGCCAATGTAAACCTAAAACTAACACCAAAGTTTGCATTCGTAGTTCGATATGACAAGGATGTAAATGGATCGTTGATAATTCTATCGTAGAAAACACGTGCTTCAAAACGATCGCTTAAACGGTAATCGGCATAGGTTTTAATGGAAAAGTTACCCTGACCTGCTGTAATCTGATTATCGTCTTCATCTAACTGGCGCAATATTGTTTTACTTTTTCGGTACGAGAAATCGGCACGAATATTTAAGTCGTTAGAATAAGCCTGCTGCGAATTTTTAGTTTTAATAATTATGTCCATGTGGGTAAAACGGTAGCCAACTCCAACAATATATTCGCTGCTTAAAAGTTCGGTTAATTGGTTATTGGCAAACGATAAGTTAAGGTTTCGTGTTCGCTTAATTTCGCCTCGTGTTGTTAAATCACTGTGCCACATAATATCCATGTTAATTAATGGATTAAATGCTTCCGTAATATTTACCGAGTTAAAATCGTACGACGGAACAAAGTTTTCGGCAAGGTCACGAATAATGCTAATACCGTCGAGATCTTCCATATAATTTAGGTTGGTTGCATAGGCTCCTACATTATAGCTCGAACGGTAGGTGTGTTGGAAATTCAACGAACGCATAATTTTATTTAGGCCCGGAATACGCGAAACCATTCCTTCGTAACGAATGCTCCAGTTGGGGCGGATATATTTTAAGGATGGGAACATGCCAAGTGAAACTTTGTTCGGATCCTTATCTTGGTATGCCGCAAGGAAGGCAGGAACCAGCACTTCTACTGAATTAGGACCGTAACCATCGGGGTATGTGTTATTTCCACGGTCATATGATGGATCTTGTTGTTCTCTTTGTATTGCCAGGCGGTTGGCAACGTCAAGGCGGTATACTTTTAAATTTTCAAATGATTCGGAACTACCCACATCATTTTTACCGATTTTAAAGAATGCCGTTCCCAGGGTAAGTGTCGACATGCTAAAGTTACCTGATTCGGAAAAGCTATTGGCAACAAACTGGTTCAGGTCGTAATCGTAATCGTAAAATTCAGTAATATTTTTTGAGAAAGCACGGTCGGCAGTTATATCAATACGTAAGTCGGGAAGTGGTTCCCACAAGGCTCTGAACGAAATTCGTTGTTGCTCAGTAATCATAAATGGTTTGTTCAGCGTAGAGTCAATGGTTAACCATCCATTCTCAGCTGCTTTGGATGCAAAATCGCGGTCTTGCCAACCAAATAGAAATGGAAGTCCCGGAGCAAAATTTGATTGTCCGCTAGGAGAACCCCAAACCGGATCGCCCGAGAAATTACCTGCACCAAACAAGGTTGGTTCAGGAAGGTAACCCGGTAGAATTGTTCCACCATTTTTACTGTAGTTAACAGAGAAGGTTCTGAACCCAATTATCATTCGTGTGGTTATATCCAGCACATCTTTCATAAAAGGCTGGTCGCCACGTTTACCTGAAACCGAAAGCATGGCTTGTGGCGAATTTTCGTTAGGTGTAAATTCAATTGTATTTACATCAACAATATTCACCTTTCCGGGTACTACTTTCCCTTCAATATCGGTTACTAAAACTTTTACTTTTTTGGTATTTAATTTATGGTTTATTTTCTGAGCTGTATTGGCGGCAAGCTTTACATTACTCGTAAAAGTTTCTACCTGTTTTTTCTGAAGTGGCTCCGTATTCTGACTTCCCCGGCTTGTTCTTCCTCCCGACGAGCGGCTGTTTAAACTACCACGTCCTCGTCCGGTTCTCCGGAATTTTTGATTAACTTCTTTAAAGTAGGGTACCTTATTAAACAGGGTTTGCATGTTTGCATTTCCTGTTATGGTTAAATTCCGCGAGTTAGATATCATGTTCCCCTGATTAATATCTTCAAGGGTTAAAGGGCCGGCAAACCACTCGTAATTTCCCGAATAACGTATGGTCGAAGTAATAAAACTTAATGCTTTAATGCTTCGGATTGGAACTTGGTACGTAAGGTTAAATCTGTGATTGTATAAGGTTGGCCTACCTAAATCATAAAGGTTGGTAAGTATCGAGTCACGTTTCCATTCATAATCGTCATCATTTTTATTTATTCTTCCGGCAGGTTCATCAATTCTTGAAGTTGAATGTGATGAGAAGTCGAATTTCAGGGAACGAGTCATGTCATATCTGATATCGAGATGCCTGTTCCAAAGAAAATCTTTTTCGAAGTTAGCCGGAACAATCAGGTTTGGATTTGTAATATTACGTGTTTGTCGCTCGTGGTATCTTCTGAATAAATCGGTACGATACGAAATTTGTGTGGGCAGCGGATAAAAGTTAAAGTCGCCAATAAGTTTAAGTGGCCCTTTTTGCAAAAGCTTAACTTTTTGAAATGGTTGAATCAATTTTGAACGGCTGCTGTAATTGTATGAGAACATAAAACGATGCGATTTGTCGACATTAAGTTCGGTATTCACATTCCGTTTCGAAATTTCGTTGTAAGAATAGGTTACTGCAAAATTCTGAGGATCCCACAAATGTGTTTTATCTTTTTGTTTTTGAGGCTCTATTTTTACATTGGTGAAGTTTAAACTTTTACGTCGTATTACGTCTTCAGTCAGATTTCTAAGCGAGTCTTTTTCATATTTGCTATCTACTCGTTTTAAAGACTCCTCTAGTTTAATATCCGGATCAATTGGATTGTATTTTGGTTTGAGTGTACTTTTCGAATATCCATAATACATTGGAATACGAACACCGGCACGTTCTGGGAAAAAGCGACCCCAGTCGATTGATGCTGCCACGTCAATTTCACTTAAATCTTCTAATTGGCGACTGTTTACGTTTTGATCAATACTTCCAAAACCTGCTGAGCGGGTTCTACCAGCAACCGTAACACTTCCTAAATCGGCCAAACGAGTTGAAATACGCGTATTGGCTGCCCAGCCACCATCTTCGTTAAAATCGGATAAACGCAATTCGTTAGCCCAAACTTCAATCGATTTTGGTCCGGTATTTACCTGGCCTCTTTTGTTTCGAACACCCATCATAAATACCTGAACATTGCCCAGGTTGGGATTACCTTTAATCTTCACCCTGTTTTTGCCGTTGTTCCATCCGGGGTGTGTATCTTCAAAAATATCCTGAAGCGATATATTCGAATCTCCATCACGTATGGCATCATTTCTGTCGAGTTTCAAATTCGTAAATAATTCCAACGGAATGTTTAATCGGTTGTCGGTCGGCCAAACAATTAATCGGTCGGCTTCACTGTCGTTTTGATAGGGTCTCCCTTCGTATGGAGGAGTTAACTGTAATGGAACTTCGTATTCGTAATAGTTATAATTATAATCAGAACCCATTCGAATAAAGAAGGTCATTTGCTCATCTTTCAGCGGGTATTCTTCAATTGCTTCAGCATGAACTTCCATTAGTAAGGTTTTGTACCTTCTAAAGTCCATGTACAATGGTTTATAGGCTGCCTTTGCATCTCCCTGTTCAAGGTCGATAACCTTCAGTACCATCGACTGCTCGTTTAACTGTTTTAGTTGTGGATTAGCCGGGTCAATTACACGGTCGATGCCCGGAGGCAAAATATAGTTTACTGGATAACGGCTACCATTTTCCTCGATACTTACAGCCGAAACATCAAAATCAACATTGGCCGAAGGAATTGCATCAGGATCACTAATATCGCCAGTATATCGTCTCCAATCGGCACGTACAAGGTCTAAAGTTGCAAAACGCATGATGGTTGAATCGTTAAATCCATGCATAAACATTCTTAAAAAGCGAATGGATTTAAAATCGTTGATGTTACCAATAGCGGCGTCGGGCGAGTTAATCGGAATTTTAAATTGGTACCAATCTACTTCACCAATTTCCCCGTTTTTCAATTCTACCTCGCTTGTTCTTTTATCCGTAATATTGTTTTTCCCAATCTCAAAGTCATTTTTTCTTACACTTACTTTATACTGAAAGTAGCGTTCGTATTCATTTAATGTATTGTCCCGGTTAATGTCTTCTACATCGGGTAAAGTTGTTGCAGCTGT
>JAUVDE010000037.1 GCA_030595485.1 Draconibacterium sp. | reverse complement strand
ACCACGGTTTACTTAAGTGGCGGAGGCGGATAAAAGGAGCCCACGTACAGTTTAGTAGACCGCAAGCAAACAAAACTGGTAAAGCGGAAAGGCCCGGCTGCCGGCCTTAGAAAGTATTCAGTGAGCAGTTGCAGTTGGCAGTATAAGGAAGGATGGCATCTGTATTTCTTATACTCAAACAGATGCCATCCTTTTTCCTACAGATTTAGCAATGAATTAAAGCGCGGCGTTCGCGGCCGTTCATAAGCACCGTAAGTGGTTTATTAAATTGCACGTGTTTTATAAATTCTGTTTCGCGCAATACCTTTTGCTCTTTTAAGGCTTCCATTTTTATCTTTGATTTGCGGCAGTTGTGTGGTACCGAAAAATAACCCACATTCATTGATGTTACATTGTGGAAAAAATGTGACCCCAAGGAAGCATCCAAAGGATAATCGCGCAAGCCCATTTCGACAATAACTTTGGCTTTTGAAATGTGTGCCCATAGAACAGGAATTCCGGTAAAATGGTCGCGCGAGCCCCAACGCCCCGGACCAATTAAAATATAATCGCGATTCTGCTCTTCGAACCAGGCATTTAACTCGCGAATTTCTTTTGCCATTTGTTTGGTTTTCAGCCTATCGAATTTATCGGGATCGACATAAACCACATCGCGAATATCTTTGACATGCCCATTCCCCATTCCCCGCTCGGCATACATAAATACTTTTTCATCGGCTACCGAAGCAATGTCTACTTCAACCTGATCTTCCATTCGGATTAAAGGTTTTATTTGAAGTAAATACAAAGTTGGCAAACCATTTTCTGCGGCCTCTAAATCAATGGAATATTCGATTTCAACCGGCGACCCCATTGCCTCTTTAAACAATTTCAATAGCAATTGAAGTGCATTGGACATTGGAACATGATCGTATTTTAGGATATTGGCAAAGTCAATTACCTTAGGGCCACTGCCCTGAACTCCGGGAATTAAATCGTCGTTCTCCATATTATAGGTGGAGGCCGAATGCTCTATCGTTCCATCTTTTTCCGCTTCTTTAATCCGGTATTTTTTTATTGCCGCATCTTCTCCATTGTTCAGCAAATCAAAATCTTTCATGCTTAAGTCGATGGCATAAAATTGCTTTTGGGTATCGCGCAACTGGTCTTTTAACGACGAAGAATTTAAGTGTGGATATTTGGGGCAAAAACGGAAGGCGTTCTCGCCTCCAACCACATACATGCCTAAACCAACCGCTGCCACCGCAAAACCATCATCGGGCTCCATGTACGAAATAGGATAATAATTATACGACTGCGCCACGCCCGAAAGTGTTGGGTAATATTTTTCATTGTATTCGTGACCAATTACTTCCTGAATAACAACGGCCATTTTTTCCTCTTCAATTTTGTAGCTTACAGCATCAAAATAGGCTTGTGCCGAATCGGTAAAAATACTGGAGTAAACCAATTTTATTGCTGTTTCCAACTGCCGATACCGAACCTCAATATCTTCGTGATTATTCGGAATTAGATAAGTTGCATACACACCAGAAAATGGTTGAAGCAAGGAGTCTTCGAATAAACCCGACGAGCGCACAGCGAGTGGACGATTGATTTTTTTCAGATAAGCCATCAATCGCTTTCTTATTTTCCCATCGAATTCCGACTCCAGAAAATGTTGACGGATGGCTTTGTAATCGTTCAACGAATAAATATCGTCGTAGAGGTTGTTATTCTCCACAAACTTATCGAATTCGTAGGCTCCAATGACCGAAGTGGATGGAATACGAATATTCATTTCAGGAATCAACTTTTTAAAATCGATATTTTCAATAAAATTGCAAATAAATGCAATACCTCTTCCTTTTCCACCAAGCGAACCTTTTGCCATTCGAACAATAAAACGGCTTGAACTCACCAATTCCGAATCGAAATTTACAATGGTTCCCTTTCGTTTTTCGAAACCTACCTTTTTAAAACCTTCGAGACAAAACTGCCGAAGCTCTTCGGGCGAGTCGAAATCAGAAGTCTGCACAGGCATTAACGTTTCGGCCAGGTTAATTTCTCCACGCGCCATCAACCAAGTAGAAAACGAATTCCGGCTACCGTGATATTGAAGAGAACCCAGCGGAATATCCTTCAGCTTCTCCTGAAATTCAACGATGTTTCGGGCCTCAGTTATCGGTAAACCATCTATTCCTTTAAATACAAAATTTCCAAACCCCAGGCGGCGATAAAGGAAATTTAGAATATCCATTGACAGGCTTTCGGAGTTTTTATTGATAAAATCGGCCCCTACACTTTTAGCACGTTTTGCATTTGTAATGTCATGCGATTGCAAAAGCAAAGGGATTGGGAACTTACGTGTTTTCTTGGTGTATTTTAGTAATTCAATTCCAGCATCTTCATCTTCAACACCCCCTTTTTCAAATTTCACATCGGAAATTACACAGAGCATATAACGCCGGTAACTGTTTATAAACTTCACCGCATCTTCGTAGTTATCAACCAAAATAACTTTTGGGCGGGCCCGCATTCTGAGAATTTTATGCAGCTCGTCTTTGGCATCTTCCTTCACCAAAACCTGCGTTTGGGTCATTACCGTAGTAAATAACATGGGTAGGTAACGCGAATAATACTGAATACTATCTTCGACCAAAAGAATGACACGCACATTACCATTTTGCGTATCGCGTGCTACATTTTTCAGGTCTTCAATGTATTTTATCATTGCCATAAAAACATTGGAGTTTCCGTTCCACACAAAAATACGGTCGATAAAATCGAGCTTACGACCTTCCACCTGAAAGTAACGCAAATCGGCATTGTTATTCACCAGCAATAATAATGGTACGTCCGAGCGCTTTTCGCGAATTGCTTGTGCAGCTTCAACAGGCGTATCTTTATCAACTCCAGCCATTACAATAACAATATCGAAATCGCGATGTTTGAGCATCATCAGTGCTTCTTCTTTGGAGTGAACACTTGTGAAACGAGGCGCAGCATATAAATTAAGCTGAAGGTATTCTCCAAATATTTTATCGCTGAACTGTCCTTCGCGAACAATGGAATACGAATCGTAAAGCGTTGCTACTAAAAGCACTTCCTTCACTTTGGTTGGCATTAATTCCTGAAAAATATCGCGGTCGGTTTTCCGCTTTTTGTACATGTTTGCCAATGAAATATTTTCGATATCCATTATTGCTGTTTTAGATTTTGAATTTAGGGATTTTTCAGAATAACATGCATAAAAAATCCCGAAGATTTCTCCCCGGGATATTAAAAGTAGTCATCAGCTCACTGTATGCTTAAACAAATAGTGAGCAGATGACTTATACTCCATTTAGTCTAGCTTATGAATCACCAAGCCTGAACGAAGTTTTGGTTCGAACCAGGTGGTTTTTGGTGGCATAATATTTCCACTATCAGCAATATTAATTAGCTGCTCCATTGAAACTGGATAAAGTGCAAAAGCAGCTTTCATTTCACCCGAATCAACGCGGCGCTGTAATTCTCCCAACCCACGAATTCCTCCAACAAAATCGATTCGTTTTGAAGTACGTAAATCTTTAATATCTAAAATCGGTTCTAATACCTGACTTGAAAGAATGGTTACATCCAAAATCCCAATTGGGTCGTTATCGTCGAAAGTACCTTCTTTTGCTGTTAACTTGTACCAACTTCCAGCTAAATAAAGACTGAATTCGTGTAGCGAAGCAGGTTTGAAAATATCGGCACCCATATTTTCCACGTCGAATCCTTTCGATAATTCAGCAAGAAAATCAACATCCGACAAACCGTTTAAATCGGTAACGGTTCGGTTGTAGTCAATAATCTGCAATTGGTTATCAGGAAAGTGTACAGCCATAAAAAAGTTGTACGACTCAGCACCCGTATGATTTGGATTCTGACCTGTTTTTTCGGCACCAATTAATGCTGCTGCTGCAGTTCGGTGGTGACCATCGGCAACGTATGTGAATGGCACTTTCTCTTCGAAAAGTTGCTCCAGTTTATCGTTTGTAGCCGTTTCGTCAACTGTCCAAAAATGATGTCCGAAACCATCTTCCGCAGTAAAATCGTAATCGGCAGTTTTGCTTTTTACAATCAAACTTACAATTTCATCAATCTCGGCCACAGCTTTGTAAGCAAAAAATACCGGTTCGATATTGGCATTTAAATAACGCGTTAACACCATTCTGTCCTCTTCTTTTTCAGGACGAGTAAGTTCGTGTTTTTTAATAATACCATTTTCGTAATCGGCACACGCAGCAGCACCCACAATTCCGTATTGGGTAAGGCCATTCATGGTTTGTGCGTAAATGTAGTATTTGGCAACATCGTCTTGTGCCAGCCAACCTTTTGTCTGAAATGCGTTCAAGTTTTCAACAGCTTTGTTGTAAACTGTTTCCGAGTGAGTATCCTCTACATCAGGACATTCAATTTCGGCTTTGGTAATACGAAGTAGCGACTTTGCTTTCCCTTCAGCCATTTTTGCAGCTTCTGCCGAATTCATTACGTCGTATGGAAGACAAGCCAGTTCTTCAACAATTTCTTGTGGCGGACGAAGTCCTTTGAATGGTTTTATAATTGCCATTTTATAGATTTTAAGATTTTAGACTACCAGATTTCTAGACTCCAAAAATATAAATCCAATTATGAATAAGAGTATTTAAGTTTAAAAATATGACTTTGTGTAACTTCGACTTAACTCTGGGAAACTTTGTGTAATAATTATACCACAAAGTTGTACTAAGTACTCATAAAGGTTTACAAAGCTTTATTATGAATTCTTACTCATTTACCTGGTTTGTTTTGTCTCCTCTTTCGAAAAAGTCGACAATTTGCCCTGCTGCTGCAAGACCTGCATTTAGGTTTGCTTCGGCAGTTTGAGCACCTGCTTTTTTAGGCGTAAAGAAGAAGCGTCCCGGGAATTTCTCAATAAACTCAGCTTCGCAATCAGGAGTTAAATCCGACATGTATTTAATGTCTGGTTTGTCTTCCATACATTTCACCAAATCGGCTTCGTTAACAACCTCTTTACGAGCAGTATTCACAAGAATACTTCCATCTTTTAAATGCTCGAGCACTTCGGCACCAACCGATCTTAAATGTTCACCACGAGCCGGAACATGAATGGAAACAATGTCACTTTTTGCGTATAACTTCTCTAAAGAATTGGTAACCTTTAAACCAATGGCAGCTGCGGCAGCTTTACTGTAACGCGTGTAAACTATTACTTCCATTCCCATGGCACGGGCAATTCGGAAAACGTTACGAGCAACAAAGCCAAAACCATGCAAGCCTAACGTTCGATTACGCATTTCGCCTCCGGGTTTTCCCGAGAATTGTTCGCGTAAACCTAAAATGGCCAAACCAATTGCCAACTCGGCAACAGCGTTTGCATTTTGTCCGGGTGTGTTCATTATAACAATACCCTTATCGCTTGCCGTTTTTAAGTCGACATTATCGTATCCGGCACCGG
The DNA here is from genome assembly GCA_030595485.1 of Draconibacterium sp. GTDB lineage: Bacteria > Bacteroidota > Bacteroidia > Bacteroidales > Prolixibacteraceae > Draconibacterium. The sequence continues at coordinate 9,377 of JAUVDE010000037.1, read as the reverse complement.
CACGAACTATAATTTTTAGGTTTTTACCAGCGTTCAGAACTTCCTGGTCAAATTTATCACTACGGATAATTGCAGCTTCAGCAGTGGCAATTGCATCAAGCAATTCTTGTTTCGATTCGTATTTCTCAAGCAGTTGAACTTCGTAACCTGCTTTATCAAAAATTTTAGTAATTTTTTTTACAGCAACCGGAGCAAATGGTTTTACTGTGGCAATTAATATTTTCCTCATAACTCATAAAATTTTAGTTCGAAAACAGTAAAACTTGACAAATACTGAATGCGAAAAAAAATGCAGGATCTCCACCCTGCACTTTTTTTTGAATTTATTTTAATTACTTAGTTAGTTCAAACTCTTGCATAGCAGCAACAAGTGCGTTTACACTTTCAGGCGGCATAGCATTGTAAATAGAGGCTCTAAAACCTCCAACCGAGCGATGTCCTTTTATTCCTAACATACCTTTTGCTGAAGCAAATTCAAAAAATTCTTTTTCAAATTCAGCAAATTCAGGTGTCATTACAAAAGTTACATTCATTAACGAACGGTCTTCTTTTACAGGAACTGTTGACTGGAACATTTTGTTGCGGTCAATTTCATCATATAAAACACCTGCCTTTTCAATGTTTACTTTTTCCATGGCTTCAACACCACCGTTTTCTTTCAACCAGCGCAAAGTTTGCAAACATGCAAATACTGGAAGTGTAGAAGGAGTATTAAACATCGACTCGCTTTTAATGTGCGTGCGGTAATCCAACATAGTTGGAATAGGACGCTCCATTTTTCCAAGGGCTTCGTCTTTTACAATTACCAAAGTAGCTCCCGATGGTCCCAGGTTTTTCTGAGCACCAGCATAAATTAAATCGTACTTAGCCACATCCAACGGACGGCTAAAAATATCAGATGACATATCGGCAACCAAAGGAACACTTACAGTTGGCTCGGCCATTTGTGTACCATAAATCGTATTATTAGTTGTGATGTGCAAATAATCTGCATCGGCAGGTACTACGTAATTTTTAGGAATATAATTGTAGGTTGCATCAGCCGATGAAGCCACTTCAACTACTTCTCCAAAAAAGTTAGCCTCTTTCATCGATTTTTTCGCCCAAACACCCGTATGCAAATAGGCTGCTTTTTTATCCATTAAATTATATGGAGCCATTAAAAACTGGGTACTTGCACCACCTTGTAAAAAAAGTACCGAGTATCCTTCAGGAACTTTTAAAAGTTCTTTTACCAACGCTACTGCTTCGTCCATAACAGCAACAAACTCTTTACTACGGTGCGAAACTTCCATTACTGAAAGTCCTGTTCCGGCAAAGTTCATAGCTGCTTCGGCTACCTTCTCCTTTGTAATTTCAGGTAAAATTGAAGGGCCTGCGTAAAAATTATGCTTCTTCATAAATACAACAATTAAGGTGAATAATTAAAATCTTTACCTTTTAAACTCCACGACAAAAGTACATGAAACGCGGATGTCTAGCAGATGAGAAAAATCAAGTTTATTTTTATTTTTATGAGTTTTAAAACACTGATATACAACACAAATAGAACTGACAGAAATCATTTTTTCCATCGCATACAGAATAACTCTGTAGCTATCAATCTGTTGTTGCACACAAATTTATTGTATTCTAAGAAAGAAAGCCACTAATTTTAGGAGAAATAGATTTTAGTGTCTTTTATTTAAAACTCGTTTAAATAAAAACGAATAAAAAAAGCCACTTCCGTCAGTTGACGAAAATGGCTTGTTTAGTTTTTGATTTGTTTTATTGATTAGATAAAAGGTATTTTTACAATTTCTGCAGGAATAATTTTATTTCTGATTTTCACAAAAATCTGAGTTCCGAATGCTGAATACTCTTTGGCAATATAACCCATTCCAATTCCTTTACTTAAAATTGGCGACATGGTTCCCGAAGTTACCTTACCAATAACTTCGCCTTCGGCGTTTGCCAATTCGTAGCCGCTACGCGGAATTCCACGTTCGCTTAAAATAAAACCTCGCAAACGACGTGTTACGCCTTCATTTTTTTGCATGGTTAAAAAGTCGCGATCGATGAACTGACGGCCATTATTGAATTTGGTTATCCAACCCAAACCGGCTTCAAGCGGCGAGGTTGTGTCGTCAATATCATTTCCGTACAAACAGTAGCCCATTTCTAAACGTAAAGTATCGCGAGCAGCTAAACCAATTGGCTGAATGCCGAATTCTTCACCTGCTTCAAAAATGGCATTCCAAATTTGCTCAGCTACATCATTTCTGAAATACAATTCGAAACCACCTGCTCCGGTATATCCTGTTGCCGAAATAATTACATCGTCAACTCCTGCAAACTTATCGGTGGTAAAAGTATAGAACTTAACTTCAGCAAGATTTACATCGGTAAGTTTTTGAAGTACCACAGTTGCCTTTGGCCCTTGAATTGCCAACTGACAAATATCGTCGCAAGCATTTTCAACCTCTGCACCAACTTCTTCATTTTGCTTCACTACCCAAGCCCAATCTTTATCAATGTTAGCAGCATTAACTACCAACATATATTTTTCGGGCTCGTAGCAATAAACCAGTAAATCATCAACAATTCCACCTTTCCCGTTAGGGAAACAACTGTATTGTGCCTGCCCCGGAGATAAAAGTCGTGGATCATTCGATGTAATTCGAGAAACCAGGTCGATTGCTTTTGGTCCTTTCACCCAAAACTCGCCCATGTGCGACACATCGAAAACGCCAACACTTTCGCGCACACACATGTGCTCCGCCTTTATGCCTTTGTATTCAATCGGCATTTCGTAACCGGCAAACTCAACCATTTTGCCACCAAGGCTCTTGTGTATCTTATTAAATGCAGTTGTCTTCATAATAATTTCAGAAATAGTTAACGCAAAACTATGGATTCAAATACTATACAAATATGAATTTTATCAGAGAATGAACAAAATGCTTTGCCAAATCTTTTATTAATTTGCATCGCATTGATAAGTAGGAATATGAACAAACGGCTTGAATACATTAATATACAGCAAATTGACGAAATTTCAGACGGAGATCTGGAATTCAAAAAAGAATTAATTGATATCTTTTTAGAGCAAATTCCCGAATTTATTTCCAACATGAAGACTTTTTTTGATGAAAAAAACTGGGACAAGTTGGCGCGTGAAGCTCATACGGCAAAGTCGTCGGCACTTACTTTTGGAATGGATAAAGCCGGAAATCTGCTTAAAGACATTCAAATACATGCCGAGGCCAATGAAACTGAATTTTTGCCAGAACTATTGACAAAGGTCTTATCCCTCCTTGCAGCTGCAATTCCTGAACTGGAGGAGGTGAAACAATCCATCTAATTCAATTATTTATTTGAATGTATTTATGGCCTGTTATTTAGTTTGGGTTAAATATGCCTATCCGAAAAGACATTGTAGAAGTTTCACCATTTGATTTTGCAAAGTTTAAGGCATAAAAAAACAGAGACGAACCACCATCTCTGTTTCCTAAACTAACCAAATCTATTTTCTATGAAAAACACTTAAACTATTCAAATTCTATGCTACAAATATACAGCGTATTTTAGTTAACACGTATTTAAGGAAGTTAAAGAATGTTATTATCTGATATTCCTCTCCAAAGCTAAAACACAGTAAGTCCCTAGTTCTCATAAATCATATGAGAAATTTCCATTCACTTTAGGGCACAAAAAAACAGAGACGAACCACCATCTCTGTTTCCTAAACTAACCAAATCTATTTTCTATGAAAAAACACTTAAACTATTCAAATTCTATGCTACAAAAATACGGCAGAATTTAGTTAACGCGTATTTACGGAAGTTAAAGAATGTTAAGAGTTAGTTTCCAGCCAATTAATACCATAATTGGTCTAAAAAATAATTAGGTTCTTAATGTTTGAAAAAAATCTCTAGAGCATCTTTCCAAAGAAGTAAAACAGGCTAGAACAATTGACCTCAAAATTCGATAGTTTTGTTCCAATAAAACTGAACGAAAACACACAAAACATGCAGTTAGTTCGCTATTTAAATATAACATTATTTAACGCTATCAAACAGGAGTTTATGATTCTAAAAGCTTTCAATTTTGAAAAAATAAAACTACTTTAGCGACCCGTTTTTCAAGAGAAAATATATTCTAATATTATAACTAAAAAATACAATTTTATGACAAAGCATGTATATACTTTCGGAGCAGGTAGTGCAGAAGGTAAAGCAGACATGAAAAACCTCCTTGGAGGTAAAGGTGCAAACCTTGCTGAAATGAATTTGATTGGAGTACCGGTTCCTGCCGGATTTACAATCACAACTGAAGTTTGTACTGCATACAACAAACTTGGACAGGATGCAGTAATTGAAATGTTGAAAGCCGAAGTAGAAAAAGCGGTTACAGATACTGAAGTGGCTATGAATGCCAAATTTGGCACAAAAGGCGAGGCTTTTCCTTTAATGCTTTCAGTACGTTCAGGAGCTCGTGTTTCTATGCCGGGTATGATGAACACCGTACTTAACCTAGGAATGAATGACGACGCAGTTAAAATTTTAGCTGAAAAATCAGGTAACGAACAGTTTGCATACGATTCATACCGTCGATTTATTCAAATGTATGGCAACGTGGTAATGGGAGTTGAAGCTGAAGAAGGCGAATACGACCCATTTGAGGAAGTAATGGATCGTATTAAAGAAGAGAATGGCTATAAAATTGATGCAGAAATTACTGCAGAAAACCTAAAAGCTATTGTTGAGGAATTTAAAGCGATTGTAAAAGATAAAGCTGGTAGAGAATTTCCAACTAACCCATGGGATCAGTTATGGGGTTCAGTATGTGCCGTATTCGACTCATGGAATACACCGCGTGCTATTCTTTACCGTCAAAAAGAACAAATTTCTGAAGAATGGGGAACAGCAGTAAACGTACAAGCTATGGTTTATGGTAACATGGGCGATAACTCTGGTACTGGCGTATGCTTCTCTCGTGATGCAGCTACTGGTGAAGATCAATTTAATGGCGAATACCTAATTAATGCACAAGGTGAAGATGTTGTTGCCGGTGTTCGTACACCACAGGAAATTACGTTAATCGGTTCTCGTCGTTGGGCTGAGCGCAACGGAACTTCGGAAGATAACCGTAAAGCTAAATTCCCATCGTTGGAAGAAGCTATGCCAAAGGTCTACAAAGAATTGGATGAGATTCAGCAAAAGCTTGAAGACCATTACAAAGACATGCAGGACATGGAGTTCACCATTCAAGATGGTAAACTTTGGATGTTGCAAACTCGTAACGGTAAACGTACCGGTGCGGCAATGGTAAAAATGGCTGTCGACATGCTTGATGAAGGTATGATTGATGAAAAAACTGCACTAATGCGTCAGGAGCCTAATAAACTTGATGAGTTATTACACCCTGTTTTCGACTTAGCCGCAATTGCTAAAGCAACTGTATTAAGTAAAGGTTTACCAGCTTCTCCGGGTGCTGCTACAGGAGTATGTGCTTTCACAGCCGCCAGAGCTGTTGAACTTGCTGAAGCAGGTAATAAAGTAATTCTTGTACGTCGCGAAACTTCTCCTGAAGATTTAGCAGGAATGTACGCTGCTGAAGGTATCCTAACCGAACGTGGTGGTATGACTTCGCATGCAGCAGTTGTTGCACGTGGTATGGGTAAATGTTGTGTTTCATCAGCTGCCGGAATTACAGTTTCAATGACTTCATTAAAAATTGCCGGAAAAGAATACGGTGAAGGCGATTTCATCTCGTTGAACGGAACTACCGGTGAAGTTTATGAGGGTAAAGTTGATACAATTACTGCTACTTTAGATGGTGATTTTGGGAAAGTAATGCAATGGGCTGAGAACAACACTCGCATGTACGTTCGTACAAATGCTGATTCTCCTGCTGACGCAGAAACAGCACGTGAATTTGGAGCAAAAGGTATTGGTCTTTGTCGTACCGAGCACATGTTCTTCGAAGGCGATCGTATTTGGAAAATGCGTGAAATGATTCTTGCAGAAGACACTGCGGGTCGTAAAGAAGCACTTAAAAAATTATTACCAATTCAACGCGAAGACTTCTACGGAATTCTTAAAGCAATGGACGGATTTGGTGTAACCATTCGTTTACTTGACCCACCATTACACGAATTCACTCCTAATGATCTTGATTCTCAAAAAGAAATGGCTGAGAAATTAGGTGTTCCTCTTGCAGAAGTAACCGAAAAAGTAGAAGCTTTACACGAATTCAACCCGATGTTAGGTCACCGTGGATGTCGTTTAGGTAACACTTATCCTGAAATTACTGAAACACAGGCTCGTGCTATTATCGAGGCTACTTGTGATTTGAAGAAAGAAGGATTTGACCCAAAACCTGAAATTATGGTTCCACTTATTGGAACTGTTCAAGAATTTAAACTTCAGGAAGAAATCATTCGTTCTGTTGCTGCAGATGTTATGGCAGAAAAAGGAATTGAGGTTGATTATATGGTAGGTACCATGATTGAAATTCCTCGTGCTGCATTAACGGCTAACGAAGTAGCTAAACATGCTGAGTTCTTCTCATTCGGAACAAATGACTTAACTCAGATGACATTTGGTTACTCGCGTGACGATGCTGCTAAATTCTTACCAATTTACATTGAAAAAGGCATCTTGAAACAAGATCCATTTTTGGCACTAGACCAAGTAGGTGTCGGTGAATTAGTAAAATTTGCTGTCGACAGAGGTCGTTCTTCACGTCCTGACATTAAATTAGGCATTTGTGGTGAGCATGGTGGTGAACCATCTTCAGTAGAATTCTGCCACAGAACAGGATTAGACTATGTTTCATGTTCTCCTTTCCGTGTACCAATTGCACGTGTTGCTGCTGCTCAAGCAAACATCAGATAATACATCTCGAAGTTATATATAATGAAAGCCGTTTCCTTTTGGGAACGGCTTTTTTTGTGTGCCTCAAATTGTAATACGTAGAAATACACATACAATTCACGTAGTTCTACGCATAAAACTCACGTAAAACTACGCTTTCATATCTAACTTAACTTGCCGAAATTTGTAAAACAAAAAAGGAAACAATTCGATGGTGATTAAGCGAAAACAAAAAGCATATTCTTCGAACACACATTCACGAGAATTACTTAAGCACGCTTATAATGCCTTATTTAAAATTTATCTGGATTTCAGCACAAACTGTCCCACTTTTATTACTGTCCCACTTCCCTGAAACACGACGATAAAAAATAAGGCTTACGAATTTTCCAAAAGGGGTACTTGTACAGGTACCCCTTTCTTCTTTTTAAAAAGTAGTATTTTGAAGTGTCTACAAATGATACAACCCATTTTTAATAGCAAAAATCACCAGGCCTGCCATATTCTTAGTTCCGGTTTTTTTCAGAAATTTTCGTTTATAACCTTCAACAGTTCTTGCACTTATCGAGAGTTTATCGCCAATTTCAGCCGCGGTTAATTCCTCGCAAGTAAGTTGTATAATTTGAACTTCACGTTCCGTTAGATTTAATTTCTCAATGGTCTTAGCTGTGGTATTTTTGGTTTTAACTGCCTGTAAAATAAAACCTGCTAACGAACTCGAAAAATAGAAATCGTTCTTCATTATCATTTTAATGGCCAACTCTAATTCATCGGGATCGGCATTCTTTAACAAATAACCATCAATTCCTTCGTTCACTAAAAGCGAAACCAATTGCGAATCGTCTTCCATGCTTAATATCAGAATCCGAATTTCGGGATACAATTCTTTTAACTTTTTGGTGGCCTCAACGCCATCCATCTCAGGCATATTAATGTCGAGAAGAACAAGCTCGGGGAGTTCATCCAATTGCTCCAGAAGCTGAAGTAATTCCACACCATTGCCTGCTTCGTAAATTTCTCCCACAAGTTCGAAGTCGGAAAGCAAGGCGCTCATCCCTTTCCGAAACAACCTATGGTCGTCGCATACAACAATATTTATTTTGTCCTTAATCATTTGTATTCAAATAAATAATAGCCGTTGTTCCTTTTCCTTCCTCCGACTTCATTTTAAATCGGGCTCCAATCAACTCGGTTCGGCTTTCCAGATTTTTTAAACCCAAACCTGTTCGGGTCATTTCTTCCAGGTTAAAACCTTTGCCATTATCGCTTAGCGAAACTGCCAGCGTATTTTTTTCAAACCGTGCATTCATTTTTATAAGCGAAGCCCCCGAGTGTTTTATGGCATTATTCATAAGCTCTTGAACCACACGAAAAATAGATAACTCCTGATTACTATCGAAACGAAATTGCTCTCCACCTTTCCAGCACTCAATTGCTATCTCGTCCGATTTATTTACCCAATTGGCTAACTCTTCCAAGGCAAAAAACAAACCCAGCTTTTCTAAAGATGGCGGCAATAAAGCACGCGATATACGCCGAACTTGTGTAATTACATCGTCTAAATAACTTTTTGTTTCGCCTGCCAGTATCTTGGCCTTTTCCTCTTCCGACTTTCGTTCAATGCGACCAACATTTAGTTTTACAACCGAAAGCATGGCGCCAACCTCATCGTGCAAATCCTGGGCAATACGTTTACGTTCCTTTTCTTGTGCTTGAATAGTATTTTTCAGTATTTCTTCCTGCTGATCTTGTTTCACCTTATTCAACTCAAGCTGTTTTTGCAAAAGCCTTTTCTGATAAGTTATAAAAAAGAAAAAGATACCCGCTGCAAGTAATAACATACCCACGGTACCTATAAAATATACCAATACTATTTCGGCGTTAGCTGATCCCACTTTAAATTATTTCTGTCCTTAGGGGCTAAAATAGCTAACAAAATTGAATTAAATGTGTAATTGAGGACGATATAAACTAATTCTGCACCGAAGGTTAATATGTTTTTGAGCATTTAACCAATCGGGTATTGTTTATAAAACGGACATGCACTAACTTAGCTAGTAGAATAATAAGTATAGCCCATTAAATTTCAAAAATCATTATATTTTATTTTGCCCTTTACAGTTCACATATACACAACAAGTTTTTTTGGAATAATAAAATTACCTACCGTTAATAACAAACGGCAAGTATACGTAGATAACAAATTAATTATTAACCTTTTAAAACAAAAAAATTATGGCAGGACTTACCGAAGCAAAAAAACGCGATTTTATTAATCAATTAGTTGTATTGGTTTTACAAAACGAACAGCGCTTAAAAGACAAAGGCTACGACCCAACCGACCGCGTAGATACGATTAAAACCAAATCGGGCGATGCCGATACAGCAGAGGCAAAACAACAAGAAGCAATGGCAGCTTATAAAGATGCAACTACACTTGCCAACAACACACTCGATGCTGCTTATACCGATGCATCGGCATTTGTTGATGTACTTAGCGGCATACTCGGAAAAAAG